>JAIYAG010000004.1 GCA_027489195.1 Burkholderiales bacterium
GCTGCTGGTCTACGTGGCCGCCTTCAACGCGATCCGCACCGAGGCGCAGGTGCGATGGCTGGTGAACCTCTCGGTGGGCGTGCTGCTCTTCATGGTGCAGCGCGAGCTGACCAGCTTCGTGGCCGGCGCCTCGTTCTCGTACGGCAGCCGCGCGAACGGCCCGTTCTGGGTGGTCGGCATGAACGCCAACCACTTCGGCGCGTTCGTCGCGCACATCGGTGTCTTCGCGCTCGGCCTCGGGCTGGTCGACCGGCATCCGGTCCGCCGCTGGTTCTACCTGGCCGCGTTCGCGGGCAGCCTGTATCCGCTGCTGTTCTCCTACTCGCGCGGCGCCTATGTCGGCGTGCTCGCGGCGCTGTGCGTGTTCGGCGTGGTCAGGCACCGCTGGATGCTCGGCCTGGTGGCGGTGCTGATGGTGGTCTGGCAGGTGGTCCTGCCCGAATCGGTGGTCGATCGGATCACGATGACCGAGGGCGAGGATGGCGAGCTCGAGGCCTCCGCTGCGGGGCGCGTCGAGGTCTGGGAACATGCCCGCACGCTGTTCCTGCAGTCGCCGATCTTCGGGATCGGCCTGAACGGCTTCATGACCGCGCGGGCCGGCGAGACGCTGACCGATCCGCACAACTACTACCTGAAGGTCGCCGCCGAGCAGGGCGTGATCGGCCTGCTGCTGCTCTTCGGCATGCTGCTCTCGTTCCTGTATTCCGCCTGGCGACTCCAGCGCGATGCCCGCTCGCCGTTCGCCGCCGGCCTGGGCTACGGTGGGATGGGGTGCATCATTGCGGTCATGGTGACCAATGCGTTCGGCGACCGGTTCTCGCAGCTGGCGCTCGGCTCGACCTTCTTCCTGCTGGTGGGGGCCATCGAGCGGATGCGGCAGCTGCAGGCGGAGGCGCCGGACATCGAGAGCAAGGCCGTGGCGCAGTCCGGTGCCGAGCCCGCCGCGAAGGGTGGCGCGAAGGCCCGCGGCGCAGCGCGCACGCCGCCCCGCACGGCCCTGCGGCCGGTCGGACGCGACGGCCGCCCGGCGCGCGCCGCACGCGATCGCGACGGGCGCCTCATTCCCCCCGACCAGGCGACGCTGCCATGAGCCGTCCGCTGCGCCTGCTGCTGCTCACCGACACCGCGGTGCTCGCGCCCGGCGGCAGCGAGCGCTTCACGCGCAACCTCGTCTGCCAGCTGCCGCCCGAGTGCTGGTCGATCGACGTGGTGCAGCTGCAGCCCGAGCCGACGCCCGAGCGGCGGGTCGTCCCCTCGCTCGGCGTGCCGCACGTGCAGCTGGTGCACTGGCCGGTCGGCGCGATCTACGGCCGGCGCGGCACGACCGCGTTCGCGCGGCTGTGCGCACGCGTCGCGACGTCCGGCTACGACGTGATCCAGTCGCAGCACGAGAAGGCGGACCTGATGAACGCGCTGCTGCCGCGCGCGCTCGGCGGCACGGTGCGGATCTCCAGCCGGCGCGACATGGGGTTCCAGAAGACTGACCGGCTGCGCAGCGTGTTCCGCCGCCTCAACGGCCGCTTCGATCGCATCGTCGCGCCCTCGCGCGCCATCCTCGACGGTCTGGTGACCGACGAGGACGCGCTGCCCGAGCGCCTCGTCGAGATCCCGAACGGGGTCGACACCGCGCGCTTCAGGGTACCGGGCGCCGCCGTGCGCGAGGCGGCACGGGCTCGCGAGGGCCTCGCGCCCGACGAGCTGGTCGTGCTGTGCGTGGCGAGCCTGAGCCCGATCAAGCGACACGAGGACCTGATCGCGGGCTTCGCGGCGCTGCGTGCGGCGCAGCCGCGCGCCCGTCTGCTGCTGGCCGGCGACGGTCCGCTGGCCGAGGCGCTCGAGGCCCAGGCCGCCGCGCTCGGGCTGGGCGACTCGGTGCGCTTCCTCGGGGTGCGCGACGACGTCGGCGCGCTGCTCGCCGCGGCGGACGTGTTCGTGCTGAGCTCGGATTCGGAGGGCATGTCGAATGCCATCCTCGAGGCGCAGGCCTGCGGCCTGCCGGTGGTGGCCACGCGGGTCGGCGGCAATCCGCAGCTCGTCGCCGAGGGGGCCGAGGGGTACCTGGTGCCGGCGCGCGATCCCGCCGCGCTGGCGCGTGCGCTCGCCGCCTGCGCCGACCCGGCGTGGCGACTCGCGGCGGGGGCCCGGGCCCGGGCGCGCATCGAGCGCGCCCATTCGATCCCGGCGATGGCCGCGCAGTACGATTCGCTCTACCGGACGCTGCTCGGGCAGCCGGTGGTCCTCGGCGGCGTCGCGCCGGACTGACTCAGGTCCAGCCGCGCAGCCGGTAGGCGAGCGTGGCGAGCCATTCGCGCAGCAGCAGGTAGCTGCGGGCGGTGCTCGCCGAATGCGGCAGCACGGTGGCCGGGTTGACCGCGAGCCCCGGGATCTGCAGCCAGTCGGACGCGCAAGGCATCAGTGTCAGCCCCTGCCGCGCCGCGACCGCACGGGCGCGCGGCAGGTGCAGCGCGCCGGTCACCAGCAGCGCCGGCCCCGCGTGCGCGCGCACCGCGCCGGCCGCCGCGGCGATGTCCCCATGGGTGTCCTGCGAGCCGCCGGCCAGGCGCAGCGCGTCGCGCGGCACGCCGAGCTCCGCGGCGAGCGTGGCCATCGTGCCCGCCAGCGAGTCGGTGTCGCCGCTGCCCGGTCCTCCCGCCATCAGCAGCGTGCCGCCGTGCCGACGCCACAGCGCCGCCGCATGCCGCACGCGCCTGACACCCTCGAAGTCGAGGCGGGCGCGCGGCGTGCCGTCCGGATTCCACAGCTCGCCCGAGCCGAGCACGACGAACAGGGGCGGCGTGCCGCCGACGATCCGGCAGTTCGCGGGATCGTCGCGCGGGTGCTCGGTGGCCGCGAGCGCGCGGTTGACGAACTGCGGCGACGCGACCAGCCAGATCCAGGCGGTGACCAGCGCCAGCAGCGGGCGCGTGCGCCGCAGCCAGGTCGGTGCGCCGCGTCGCCAGGCCAGC
>JAIYAG010000588.1 GCA_027489195.1 Burkholderiales bacterium
GAGTGGCTCGCGATCGATCAGACGCGCCGCGAAGTGTTCTGCACGCTGACCAACAACGCCTCGCGCGGCCAGCCGGGCCTGCCCGGCGTGGATGCCGCGAACCCGCGGGCGAACAACAGCATGGGCGGGGTGATCCGCTGGACCGAGGACCGCGACTTCGACGCGACCACCTTCGCGTGGAGCCATCTGGTGCTGGCGGGCGACCCGGCCAACGAGCGCGCCGAGGCCCGCGGCAACGTCAAGGGCGACATCTTCGGCTGCCCGGACGGGCTGATGCTCGACGCGCGCGGCCTGCTGTGGATCCAGACCGATGCGCACGCGACCCAGATGTACCAGGGCGAGTTCCGCAACATCGGCAACAACCAGATGCTCGCCTGTGACCTGCGCACCGGCGAGATCCGGCGTTTCCTGACCGGACCGACGAACTGCGAGGTCACCGGCGCCACGCTCACGCCCGACCTGTCGACGATGTTCGTCAACATCCAGCA
Source organism: Burkholderiales bacterium (assembly GCA_027489195.1). Lineage (GTDB taxonomy): Bacteria > Pseudomonadota > Gammaproteobacteria > Burkholderiales > Burkholderiaceae_E > UBA4615. The sequence goes on from JAIYAG010000588.1 coordinate 489, forward strand.
TCCGGGCGAGACGCCGAGCGACCGGAGCGATCCCGAGGCGCCGACCCGCTTCTCGACCTGGCCGGGCGGCAGCGCGCGGCCGCGCTCGGCAACCGTCGTGATCCGTCGCGCCGATGGCGGGCCGATCGGCAGCTGAGCGCACCGGACCGCGCGCCCGGCCGCGGCCTCAGCGGGCCGCCGGCAACGGCGCGTCCCGCAGCAGCCGCTCGGCGACCTTCGCCGAGCCGATGCGGGACAGGTGCAGGTCGTCCTGGTACAGCGGCATGCCGTCCTCGACATAGCGGCAGTACGGCCCGTCGCACAGCACCCCGGCCGGGTCCCAGGTCAGCACCTTCGGGAACGGGCGCAGCGCGGCATCCAGGGTCGGGCGGTACTCCCCGAGATAGCGCAGCGCGTCCTCGCGCGGCACGCCGTCGCAGGCGTCCTCGTCGAAGCGCTTGAGGCTCACCGGACGCGGCATCACGCAGTGGCGGGGCTCGAAGTCGAGCTCGGGGATCTGGCGGATCACCACGACCTGCTTGCCCGCCGCCTGCAGCAGCGCGATCGAGCGGCCGAGCCGCTCGACGAACACCCGGGCGTTGTCCGGCGTCGGGTCGACCTGTCCGGACGGCGCGCCGCCTGCCGGCTCCGGGTCGGCCGATGCGATGCGCCACGGCGGCTGGAAGCGATGGTGCCGGTGGAAGCGCGTGCCGGTGACATAGAGGTGCCAGTTGCCGGCGAGGATCACGGTGCGGATGCCCGGGTCCTGCGCGACTGCGCGCAGCGAGCGGCTGGTCTCGCCGTCGCACCAGTCGGCCTTCGCGGCGTAGCCGCTGGTGATGTCGAGCAGCGGCGGACAGTGGGCGCGCCCGAGCATCAGCAGGTTCTCGCCGCGTGCGCGCAGCGCGGCGGCGAAGCCGTGGAAGAACTGGTTCGCATGGCTGTCGCCGACGAGCGCGACCGTCGGCTGCGCGTCGGCATCGATCCGGCAGAATCGATGGCCGGGGTGACGGCGCATGCAGGCCGCATCGCGGTTGTCGGCCTCGGTCCAGTCGAAGGCCGCGGCGACCTCGGCCGCGCGCGGCTGCGCCTCCGAACGTGCGGGCAGCAGGCGCTGCCAGGCGAGCAGGCCCGCGAGGCCGACCAGCGCCATCAGCACGAGCAGCGACAGCGCCGTGCGGGCGCCGCGCGGATGCTCGCGGATCGGCCGCTCGACGAACCGCCAGGTGAGCCAGGCGGCCACGACCGCGACGGCCGCGGCCGCGAGCCGCACCCGGATCGAGGCGGCGCCCTGCTCGGTGATGTTGAGCATCGCGAGCAGCAGCCAGTGCCAGAGGTACAAGGGATAGCTGATCCGTCCCACGAGGACCGCCGCAGGGTGCGCCAGCAGCCGGCGGTTCAGCCAGGCCCTCGGGCCGGCGGAGATCAGCAGCACCGTGCCCAGCACCGGCAGGAGGGCCCAGGCACCGGGGAACGGGCGGCTCGCCGAGATCGCGAGCACGCCCGCCGCCAGCAGCAGCGCGCCGAGCGCCGAGCGCAGGTCGGCGCCGCGTTCGAGCAGCGCCGGCCGGGCGAGCAGGGCCCAGGCGAGCAGCCCGCCCGCCATCAGCTCCCAGCCGCGCGACAGCGGCAGGTAGAAGGCGAGCGTCGGGGCGGTGGCGGTGAGGGCGAGGCCGAGCACGAAGGAGCCCGCTGCCAGCGTCGCGATCACGACCGGGATCGATCCGCGTCGGCGCCAGGCGAGGGCGAGCACCAGCGGCCAGACGATGTAGAACTGCTCCTCGATCGCGAGGCTCCACAGGTGGAGCAGCGGCTTGGATTCGGCGACCCGGTCGAAGTAGCCGCTCTCGCTCCACAGCAGCAGGTTCGACAGGAAGCTCGCCCCGCCCGCCACGTGCAGGCCGAGCCGCGCGAACTCGTCGGGCAGCAGTGCCACCCAGCCGATCGCGAGGCCCGCGGCCATCACGACGATCAGTGCCGGGAAGATCCGGCGCACCCGCCGCTCGTAGAAGCCCGCCAGCGAGAAGCGGCCGGTGTCGAGATCGCGCAGCAGGATCGAGGTGATCAGGAAGCCCGAGATCACGAAGAACACGTCGACGCCGATGAAGCCGCCCGCGGGCCGCCCGCGCAGCACGTGGAAGGCCAGCACCAGCAGCACCGCGACGGCCCGCAGGCCGTCGATGTCGGGCCGGTAGGCATGCGCCAGCAGGCCCGGGGTGGCGGTGGCCTGGTTGGCGTCGGTATGGGCGTCGGTATGGGCGTCGGTATGGACGTCGACATCGGCGTCCGACCCCGCAGCGCGCGCCCGGCGCGAGCCCGGCCCGACGCCGCGCAGGGCGGCGGGCAGGCCGGCGTCGATCGCGCCGGTAGGGGGCGTGGCTGGGGCGCGTTCGATCATCCGGAGGGGGCGATGGGCGGGGCGGCCTGCAGGGCCTGGAGGGCGACAGGCGTCCCTTGTATCGCGGACGGGGGGTTCGCGCCGTGACATGCGTCTCGGATGGCGGCGTCCGGAGTGCTCGAGCATCCGGCGCACACCCGGACCCGGAAAGCACGACGGCCGCATCGCTGCGGCCGTCGTGTCTTCGGATCTGGTCGGGGTGAGAGGATTCGAACCTCCGGCCTCTACGTCCCGAACGTAGCGCTCTACCAGGCTAAGCTACACCCCGAGGGTCCTGCCGCCGTGACGAGGATCCGAAGATCCGTCGGGTGTCCCGGCGAGAGAGTCGAACAGTATAGCAGTTGCCGCGCCGGCTGTCAGCGGTCGCGCTCGACGGCCTGCTCGGCCAGCGCGACCAGGGCCGCCCGGTGCTCGCCGTCCGGAAAGGCGCGCAGCGCCGCCAGGCCGGCGTCGACCTCCCCGCGGGCGCGGCCCCGTGCGTAGTCGAGGGCGCCGGTGTCGCCGATCGCGGCCACGATCTCGTCGAAGTGCTCGGTGTGCCCCTCGCGGATCGCCGCGCGCACCATCTCGCGCGCCTGCGGGCTGCCGGTGCGCATCACGTGGATCAGCGGCAGCGTCGGCTTGCCCTCGCGCAGGTCGTCGCCGACGTTCTTGCCGATGTCGGCGGTGACGCCCGAGTAGTCGAGCACGTCGTCGATCAGCTGGAACGCCGTGCCGATGCGCCGGCCGAACTCGGCCGCGGCGGCCTCGACCTCGGGCGCCGCGTCGACCAGCACCGCGCCGAGCTGCGCGGCCGCCTCGAACAGGCGCGCCGTCTTGTAGCGGATCACCTGCAGGTAGCGCGCCTCGTCGACGTCCGGGTCGTTGACGTTCATCAGCTGCAGCACCTCGCCCTCGGCGATGGTGTTGGTCGCATCGGCCAGGATCTTCATCACGCGCATCCGGTCGACCTCGACCATCATCTGGAACGCGCGCGAGTAGAGGAAGTCGCCGACCAGCACCGAGGCGGCGTTGCCGAACGCGGCGTTGGCGGTCTCGCGGCCGCGCCGCAGCTCGGATTCGTCGACGACGTCGTCGTGCAGAAGGGTCGCGGTGTGGATGAACTCGACGACCGTGGCCAGCAGCACGTGATGCGCGGCCTCGCGCTCCCCGGGCCGATCGCCGTAGCCCAGCGCCCGCGCCGAGAGCAGCAGCATCACCGGGCGCAGCCGCTTGCCGCCCGCGCCGACGATGTAGTCGGCGACGGTATTCACCAGCGCGACCTCCGAGCGGAGCCTTCGTCCGATCAGGCGGTCCATCTCGGCGAGGTCGCCGATGACGGCAGGGGGCAGGGAAGGGGGGCGCACGACGCGATCCGGGCAGGGGTGCACGGCGGGCGCCGCGATTCGGCGGATTATAGCGACGGCCGCCGCCCCGGACCCGTAGGTTGACCCCGCGGCCCGCGGTTTATATACTCTCGGGTTCCCTGCCGTTTCGGGCGTCTTCTTGCGCCCGAGAGGTGGCGGAACATACCCACTCGAGGTTCCACATGTACGCGGTCATAAAAACCGGCGGGAAACAGTACAAGGTTTCCGCTGGCGAAAAACTCAAAGTAGAACAGATACCTGCGGACGTCGGAACCGAGATCGTGATCGACCAGGTGCTGGCGGTCGGGGAGGGCGAGGCGCTCTCCATCGGCTCGCCGCTGGTGTCCGGTGCAACGGTTTCGGCGACGATCCTGTCCCATGGTCGGCACGACAAGGTGCGCATCTTCAAGATGCGCCGTCGCAAGCACTACCAGAAGCGCCAGGGCCACCGGCAGAACTACACCGAGCTGTTCATCGCGAAGATCGCCTCCGAGCTCGGCTCGGTGACGGCCGAAGCGCCGGCAGCCGCGCCCGCCGCGGCCTGATCGAGGAGCACTGACATGGCACAGAAGAAAGGCGGCGGCTCTACGCGAAACGGGCGCGACTCCGAGTCGAAACGACTGGGCGTCAAGGCCTACGGCAGCGAGGCGATCCACGCCGGCTCGATCATCGTGCGCCAGCGCGGCACGCGCTTCCATGCGGGCGACAACGTCGGCATGGGCAAGGACCACACGCTGTTCGCGCTGGTCGACGGCACGGTGAAGTTCGCGGTCAAGGGACCGCTGCGCCGGCACACGGTCAGCATCGAGCCGCTGCAGTAAGTCGGATGTGGCACGCCGGCCTCCGGGCCGGTGACCGAAGGCCCCGCCTCGGCGGGGCTTTCGCCTTTTCCGGATCCTGCTGATGGAAGCCTTCCTGGTATCGACCGGCATCGTCGCGCTCGCCGAGATGGGCGACAAGACGCAGCTGCTGTCGCTGCTGCTGGCCGCCCGGTTCCGCCGGCCCTGGCCGATCGTGCTCGGTATCCTGGTGGCGACGCTGGCGAACCACGCCTTCGCCGGCCTGGTCGGCGCCTGGGTGCAGCGCCTGCTCGGGCCGGACGTGCTGCGCTGGATCCTCGGCGTGTCGTTCCTGGCGATGGCCGCCTGGATGCTGGTGCCCGACACCATCGACGAGGACGACGCCGGCGCGGCCGAGCGCTTCGGCGTGTTCGGCACGACGCTGCTCGCGTTCTTCATCGCCGAGATGGGCGACAAGACGCAGGTGGCGACGGTCGCGCTCGCCGCGCGCTACGATGCGCTCGTCGCCGTGGTCGCCGGCACCACCTTCGGCATGATGCTGGCCAACGTGCCGGCGGTCTTCCTCGGCGATCGCATCACCCGGATCGTGCCGATCCCGATCGTGCACCGGGTCGCCGCGGCGGTGTTCGCGGTGCTCGGCATCGCGGCCCTGCTGAACGTCGGCAGCCTCTTCTGAGGCACGCCGACCCACCGGAATCACCATGAAGTTCGTCGACGAAGCCCGCATCGAGGTGATCGCCGGAGACGGCGGCAAGGGCGCCGTCGCGTTCCGCCGCGAGAAGTTCATCCCCAAGGGCGGCCCGAGCGGCGGCGACGGCGGACGCGGCGGCTCGATCTGGGCGGTGGCCGACCTCAACGTCAACACGCTGATCGACTACCGCTACGCGCGGCTGCACCGCGCGCGCAACGGCGAGGTCGGCGGCGGCTCGGACCGCTACGGGCGCGGCGCCGGCGACATCGTGCTGCGCGTGCCGGTGGGCACGCAGTTCTTCGACGCCGAGAGCGACGAACTGCTGTTCGACCTGACCCAGCACGGCGAGCGTGTGCTGCTGGCCCGCGGCGGGCAGGGCGGGCTCGGCAACCTGCACTTCAAGACCAGCACCAACCGCGCGCCGCGCCAGTCGACGCCGGGCGGCGAGGGCGAGGCGCGGATGCTGCGGCTCGAGCTCAAGGTGCTGGCCGACGTCGGGCTGCTCGGCATGCCGAACGCGGGCAAGTCGACCTTCA
>JAIYAG010000074.1 GCA_027489195.1 Burkholderiales bacterium
CCGCGTTCGAGCAGGATGCGCCGACCCGCATCCATGCGGATCGCGATCTCGTCGTCCTCGACGCAGGTCTCCATGTACGCCGCACGCTCGGCCTCGACGAATTCGCGCTCGAACAGCACGATCTCCTCGGGGTAGTAGAACTCGACGATGTTGGTCGTGTGCCCCGGGCCCCGGGGGACCAGGTGCGAGACGACCAGCACGTGCGGGTACCACTCGACCATCACGTTCGGATAGTAGGTCAGCCAGATCGCGCCGTGCTTGGGCGGCACGCCGCCGCGGAACTTCAGCACCTCGTCGTGCCAGCGGCGGTAGACCTCGCTGCCCGGCTTGACCAGGCCGCGGTGCACGCCCACGGTCTGCACCGACCACCAGTCGCCGAACTCCCAGCTGAGATCGCCGCACTCGACGAACTTGCCCAGGCCCGGGTGGAACGGCTCGACGTGGTAGTCCTCCAGGTAGACCTCGATGAAGGTCTTCCAGTTGTAGGCGCACTCGTGCACCTCGACGTGGTCGAGCATGTAGCCCGAGAAGTCGAGCTCGCTGCCTGCACCCATCCTGGCGAGGTCTGCCGCGACGTCGCGCCCGCCCGAGAACAGCAGCCCCTTCCAGTTCTGCATCGGGCTGCGGCCGAGGTTCAGGCAGGGCTGTTCCTCGAAGTGCGGCGCCCCGAGCAGCGTGCCCTGCAGGTCGTAGGTCCAGCGGTGCAGCGGGCAGACGATCTGGCCGGTGTTGCCGCGGCCGTTGAGCATCACCGCCTGCCGGTGGCGACAGACGTTCGACAGGAGCTCGAGGCCCTGTTCCCCCCGCACGAGGAGCCGGCCCTCCTTCTCGGCCGGGAGTGCGAAGTAGTCGCCCGTGTTCGGCACCATCAGCTCGTGGCCGATGTAGCCGGGGCCTTTCCTGAACAGTAGCTCGATCTCGCGCTGGTACAGCGCCTGATCGAAATACGCCGAAACCGGAAGCTGGGCTGCAGAGCGCTGCAGATGATCCCGACGCCCGATGTCCGACATGGTCCGACCTCCTGGTCCGTCTGCGTCAATGGAAGGGTCACCCCCGAAGGCGGTGTCAAAAAAAGCCCGCAAGGATACCCCGTCCGCCGCCCCCGGGGTCGCAAGCCCGGGAAAGCGGCTCGGCCCGGGGTCCGACGGCCCGTCCGACGCTCCGTCCGACGCTCCGTCCGACGCTCCGTCCGACGGCCCGTCCGGGCGGCTGGTGCGCCGGTCTGGCGCGGGTGCGGCGCGGGTGGGGCGCCATGGGGCGCCGGCGGCGGACCGGTCCCCGGAGCTGGCGTAAAATTGCGGTTCGCCCGTGCCGGCGAGCCGTCCTGCCCTGCGTCGATCCGCGGGGTGGCCGGCTCCGACCCCCGGCAGCGGCCCGCCCCCGATCACCGAACGCGCCCCACCCCGACACGATGGCGACCTCCCGGACTGCTGCTGCCGCTGCCGATGCCCCCGCCTCCTTCGAGGCCGCGCTCGGCGAGCTCGAATCGCTGGTGCAGAAGATGGAGGCCGGGACGCTGACGCTCGAGCAGTCGCTCGACGCGTACCGGCGAGGCGCCCGGCTGGTCGGCTTCTGCCGCGACAGCCTCGCGAACGTCCAGCAGCAGGTCAAGGTCCTCGAGGGCGACCTGCTCAAGCCGTTCGAGCCCGACGCGCGCGCCGACGCATGAGCGGCCCGTCGGCGTTCCCGGCCTGGTCTGCCGACGTGCAGGCCCGCACCGAGCGGGCGCTCGGCGAGCTGCTGCCGGCCCCGGCGGGCGGCGGCGCCCTGTCGCGGCTGCACGAGGCGATGCGCTATGCGGTCCTCGAGGGCGGCAAGCGGGTCCGCCCGCTCCTCGCGCACGCCGCGGGCGAGCTGACCGGCGCACCGCCCGCCGCGCTCGAGCGCGCCGGCTGCGCGGTCGAGCTCGTCCACGCCTATTCGCTGGTCCACGACGACCTGCCGTGCATGGACAACGACGTGCTGCGTCGCGGAAAGCCCACGGTGCACGTCGCCTACGGCGAGGCCCTCGCGATGCTGGTCGGCGACGCGCTGCAGGCACTGGCCTTCCGGGCGGTGGCCGAGACCGGCGCTCTCGGCGTGCCGGCGGCCTCGGTGGTGCGGATGTGCGCCGAGCTCGCCGACGCCGCCGGCTCGATCGGCATGGCGGGCGGTCAGGCGATCGACCTGGAGGCGGTGGGCGCGGCGCCCGGGCGCGACGCGCTCGAGGACATGCACCGGCGCAAGACCGGGGCGATGCTGCGCGCCTCGGTGCGGCTCGGTGCCTGGTGCGGCGAATCGCCCGATGCCGCCGGCGCAGCTGCGCTGGATGCGTACTGCGATGCCGTCGGCCTGGCCTTCCAGGTCGTCGACGACGTGCTCGACGTCGAGGCCGACAGCGCCACGCTCGGCAAGACCGCCGGCAAGGACGCCGCCAACGACAAGCCGACCTACGTGTCGCTGATGGGCCTGGACGGCGCCCGCCGGCTGGCCGCCGAGCTGCGCACCCAGGCGCATGACGCGCTCGCCGGATTCGGCATGCGCGCAGGCCGACTCGGGGCACTGGCCGACCTGATCGTGGCTCGCCGCTCTTGACGGATCGCGACCGTAAGCGAAGCATGACACCCGAATCCGAGGGCCCGCTGGACATGAACACCGATTTCTCGCTGCTCGAGCGCATCGACGACCCCGCCACGCTGCGCCAGCTCGAGCGCGCGAAGCTGCCGGCGGTGGCCGACCAGCTCCGTGCGTTCCTGCTCGAGTCGGTCTCGAAGACGGGGGGCCACCTGTCGTCGAACCTCGGCACGGTCGAGCTCGCCATCGCGCTGCACTACGTGTTCCACACCCCCTACGACCGACTGGTCTGGGACGTGGGCCACCAGTCGTATCCGCACAAGATCCTGACCGGCCGGCGCGCCGGGATGTCGAAGCTGCGCCAGCACGGTGGGGTCTCGGGCTTTCCGCGCCGCAGCGAGAGCGAGTACGACACCTTCGGCACCGCGCACTCGTCGACCTCGATCTCGGCCGCCCTGGGCATGGCCTGCGCGTCGCGCAACAAGGGCGAGAACAAGGGCCCGGCCCGGCGCCGCCACGTCGCCGTGATCGGCGACGGCGCGATGACCGCGGGCATGGCCTTCGAGGCGATGAACAACGCCGGCGTCACCCCCGACATCGACCTGCTCGTCGTTCTCAACGACAACGACATGTCGATCTCGCCGCCGGTGGGCGCGCGCAACAAGTACCTCGCGCGGGTCCTGTCGGGCCGCCAGGTGTCGACGGTGCGCGACATGGCGCGCAGCGTGCTGTCGAAGGTGCCGCCGGTCTACGAACTGGCCCGTCGCCTCGAGGGGCATGCCAAGGGCATGGTCGTGCCGGCGACGATGTTCGAGGAGTTCGGCTTCACCTACTTCGGCCCGATCGACGGCCACGACCTCGATGCGCTGGTGCCGACGCTGCAGAACCTGCGCGAGATGCACGGCCCGGTGTTCCTGCACGTCATCACCCGCAAGGGGCAGGGCTACAAGCTCGCCGAGGCCGACCCGATCCTCTATCACGGCCCCGGCAAGTTCGATCCCGCCGAAGGCATCAAGAAGTCGACCGCCGCGAGCAAGCCGACCTACACGCAGGTGTTCGGCGACTGGCTGTGCGACATGGCCGCCCTCGACGACCGCCTGGTCGGCATCACGCCGGCCATGCGCGAGGGCTCGGGCATGGTGGAGTTCGAGCGCCGCTTCCCGACCCGCTACTTCGACGTCGGCATCGCCGAGCAGCACGCGGTCACCTTCGCCGCCGGCATGGCCTGCGAGGGCGCCAAGCCCGTGGTCGCGATCTATTCGACCTTCCTGCAGCGCGGCTACGACCAGCTCATCCACGACGTGGCCCTGCAGAACCTGCCGGTGGTGTTCGCCCTGGACCGGGCCGGCCTGGTGGGCGCCGACGGCGCCACCCATGCCGGCGCCTACGACCACGCCTACCTGCGCTGCATCCCCAACATGGTGGTGCTCGCGCCGTCCGACGAGAACGAGTGCCGGCAGATGCTCTACACCGCGTACCGGCACGACGGTCCGAGCGCGGTGCGCTATCCGCGCGGTTCGGGCACCGGCGTCGAGGTGCTCAAGGACCTGACCGAGCTGCCGTTCGGCAAGGCCGAGCTGCGCCGCAAGGGCAAGCGGATCGCCTTCCTCGCGTTCGGCTCGATGGTCCATCCGGCCCTCGCCGCGGCCGAGGCGCTCGACGCGTCGGTCGCCAACATGCGCTGGGTCAAGCCGATCGACGCCGCGATGATCGAGGAGCTCGCCCGCACCCATGACGCGTTCGTCACCGTCGAGGAGCATGCGGTCGCCGGCGGCGCCGGCAGCGCCTGCCTCGAGGCCATGGCCGCGCTCGGCATCGCGCGCCCGGTGCTGCAGCTCGGCCTGCCCGACATCTTCGTCGACCACGGCGATCCGGGGCTGCTGCTGCGCCTGGAGGGGCTCGACGCCGCCGGCATCGAGCGTTCGGTCAGGGCCCGCTTCGGCGAGCTGCTGGCGACCGAGGGGTCGCCCCGGCTGGTGGCGAGTCGCTGAGTAAGGTTTTAGGCGGCTGCGCTACAGTAGGGTCTGATGTTCCAGGAGCAGCAATGAATTCCCGCGATCCCAGCGTCGCGTTGCCCGGCGCGGCCGATCGGGTCATGCCCGACGTCCAGGGCAGCGCAGACCACCGCCGCCAGCCGATCGAACGCGTCGGCGTGCGCGGCCTGCGTTACCCGATGCTGTGGCAGGGGGGCGCCGAGGCGCTGCCCACCGTTTCGAGCTGGGCGATGTTCGTGTCGCTGCCGGCCGAGCAGAAGGGCACCCACATGTCCCGGTTCGTGGCGCTCCTCGAGCGGCGCGGCCGCTCGCTGTCGCTCGACGCGCTGGTGCCGCTGCACGCCGAGATGCTCGAGCTGCTGGCCGCCGACACCGGTCGCATCGAGGTGTCGTTCCCCCTGTTCATCTCGAAGGTCGCCCCGGTCTCGGCGGTGTCCTCGATGCTGGACTACGACGTCTCGCTGACGGTCGACGGCACCGTGGCGGCGCCTCGGGTCGACGTGAAGATCGTCGTCCCGGTCACCAGCCTGTGCCCCTGCTCGAAGGAGATCTCCGAGTACGGCGCGCACAACCAGCGTTCGCACGTCACGGTCGAGGCGCGGATGGCCGCAGGCTCGAGCCTCGACATCCCGGCGCTGATCGCCCGCATCGAGCAGCAGGCCTCCTGCGAGCTCTACGGGCTGCTCAAGCGCGTCGACGAGAAGCACGTGACCGAGCGGGCCTACGACAACCCGAAGTTCGTCGAGGACCTGGTGCGGGACGTCGCGGCCACGGTGCGGCAGGTGGCGGGCGTCGAATCCTTCGTCGTCGAGGGCGAGAACTTCGAGTCGATCCACAACCACTCGGCGTACGCGCGCATCGTCTCCTGATCGACCGGCGCCGTCCGGCGCCGGAGTGCCCGGACAGCCCGCGGCGGGCCCTGCGTCAGACCACGGGGCCCGAGCGGCGCGGCATCCAGCCCATCCTCAGGATCAGGTCCGCGGTGGCCTGGGCGCCGTCCCGGGTCCAGTTCCCCGTCTCGATCGAGGCCAGCGCCTCGGTGGGCGTCATCGCGACGATCTCGGCATGCTCGCCATCGGCCGGCACCGGCACGAAGTGCGCGGGCAGCTCGAGGTCGTGCAGCGCGACCCGCTCGCGGTGCGTCGTCGAGAGCCCGTCGTCCACGCTCGGGTAGCAGAGTTCCAGCGTGCCGGCCGGGCGGGCGCGGCGGGCCATCGAGGCCGGGATGCCGGCTTCCTCGGCGCATTCGCGCTCCAGCGTCGAGGCGGCGTCGTCGAAGCCCGAGATGCCGCCAGCCACCAGCGCATCGAGCCGGTTGGGGTCGACCGGCTTGCCCGGCGCCCGCCGCGCGACCCACAGCAGCGGGCCGGCAGCCGTCAGCGTGTAGGCGCAGGCCTGAACCGAGTGCAGCACGAGCCCGAGCGGCCGCAGCAGGGCGCGTTCGATCGCGGCGAGCGGACGGCCGTCGGCCGGATCGCGGATCACCATGCGCTCGTCGCGCCAGCCGTGCACCGGCCCGCGCGCATGTGTCTGCGCCGCCCAGTCGGCGAGCGCGGCCGAGCGGCCGGCGAAGGACTCGATCGGGGCGGCGAGTGCGAGCATGCCGTCGCGCAGCACGAAGGGAGAGGGTGGCTCGAGCGCACGTGCGAGCCAGTCGTCGCACACGCCGCCCACCGCGACGCCGTCGATGCGCAGCGCCACGCGGCCCTCGGGCAGCTCGGGCAGCTCCGGCAGCTCCGGCGCCGTCACGGGCGCGCCGTCCTCAGAAGCTGTGAAGAAACCGTAGCGAGCAGGCCCGAGCCGGTGCCGAGGAGCGCAGCCGTACGTGATGTACGGCGAGCACCGCAGGCGCCGGATCGGGACGCGCAGTAGGTTTATTCA
>JAIYAG010000197.1 GCA_027489195.1 Burkholderiales bacterium
ATGCAGGGACCGCCCGAGGCCTTCGACCTGGGCGAGGCGATCGCCCGGGTCATCTACCAGCCGATCCTGCGCTCGCACCGGCTCACGGTCGAGCAGATGGCGCTGCTCGAGCCCGGCCTGTCCGAGACGGTCTGCGCGACGCTGCTCGACGTGATGCGCGAGGCGATGGACGAGGTCGTCGCACGCGGCGTGCCGGCCGAGGCGGCGCGCGACTTCCTGCTCGGGCACATGACGATCCTGGGCGCGGTCATCTTCAAGGAGATTCCCGGGCAGTTCTCCGACGCCTGCAACAAGGCGATCACCTTCGGCAAGCCGAGGCTGATGCGCGAGGACTGGAAGCAGGTGTTCGACCGCGCCGAGATCGCCGACAGCATCCGGCGCATCACCTGAGCGGCGCAGGGCCCGCGATGCAGCTCGACGACCCGATCCGCCGGCGCAAGCTCTACGAGGCGGTGCTCGAGCGCCTGATGCAGCGCATCGAGTCGGGCGAGATCGGACCGGGCGACCAGCTGCCCCCGGAGCGCGAGATGATGGCGCAGTACGGGGTCGGCCGGCCGGCGATCCGCGAGGCGCTGCAGGCGATGGAGCGCTCGGGCATCGTCGAGATCTCGCACGGCGAGCGGGCCCGCGTGGTGGTGCCGACCGCGCGCGACCTGATCCACCAGATCGCGGGCGGCGCGCGGCACCTGCTGCAGGTCGAGCCGGACATGATCGGGCACCTGCTGCAGGCGCGGGTCTTCCTCGAGGCCGGCACCGCGCGGATGGCGGCCGAGCGCGCCACACCGGCCGACGTGGCGGCGCTGCGCGCCTGCGTCGAGGCGCAGCGCGCACCGCTGCCGCGGCTCGACGCCTTCCTGTCGCACGACATGGCCTTCCACCGCGAGGTGGCGCGCATCGGTGGCAACCCCATCTTCCCGGCGGTGGTCGAGGCGATCTTCCAGTGGGCGCGCGACGCGTACCGTCCCCTGGTGCGCGCCCCGGGCGCCGAGCGCCTGACGCTCGCCGAGCACACCCGGCTGGTCGACGCCATCGAGGCGCACGACGCCGACGCCGCGGAAGCCGCGATGCGGGCCCACCTGCTGCGGTCGGACGCGCGCTACCGTCGGCTGCAGGCCGGGCGCGAGGCCAAGCCCGCTCGCGCCCGGGGCCGCGCGCCCACCCGCGCGAGATGACGCCCGGCGGCCCGGCCGAGGCCGGCGCCGCGCATTTTTCGAGACGCCGGGCGGTGGACAGGCGTACACTATGGTTTCGAGTGGCCCCCGGGCTGCCCCGGCTCCGTTCGGCGCCGACCAGCACCCCCTGCGACAGACTCGACGCTCCCCCTCGCCAAGGGGTCGGGCGCCCGAACGGACCCTGCCCCGCGGCGCGACGCGCACGGTGGCGAGTCCTCCCAGGCGGTGTCGAAGCCGCCTCAACCGTCCTCGCCCCCTCCCCCGTGTCGCCACGTGAGGGTCGAGGTCGGTCCGGTCGTTCCAGGCTCCGCCGGTCGCGGGGTGCGGGGTGGCCTTTCAGGAGTGCAGATGTCGAAGGAAGAGCTCATCGAGTTGGGAGGCGTCGTCAGCGAGGTGCTGCCGCAGACCCGGTTCCGCGTCACGCTCGAGAACGGCGTGGAGGTCACCGCCTACGCGTCGGGCAAGATGCGCAAGCACCGCATCCGGATCCTCGCCGGCGATCACGTCACCCTCGAGATGTCGCCCTACGATCTGAGCAAGGGACGGATCAATTTCCGCCACAAGGACGGCCCCGCCGCCCCGCGTGGACCCTCGCTGCCGAACCTGCGGCGCGGCTGAGATGGCCGCCCACGACCAGGCTGCCGTCCTCGCCTGCATCCGCAAGCACCACGAGCGGCTCGACTTCGAGATCTCCGCGGAGACCGGCGCACCGCTGGCCGCCGTGCGCCAGTTCGGCTCCGAGCTGGTCGCCAAGGGCGCCGTCATCGCCTGCGTGGTGACCCGCTTCAACGACGGCGAGCGGATCGACGCCAGCCTGTACCGGGTCGCCGGTTACGTGCCGCCGCCGGCACCGGGCCGCCGCTCGCGGCCGGCCTCGACCTAGCCACGCCCACCGGCGGCGGACGCCCGTCCGTCGCCCGGGCGCCGCGGCGATCACCCGATCCCGCGGCTGCCGGCCAGGCCCTGCAGGAAGCGCTCGCAGCGCGCCAGCTGCTCGAGACTCACGTACTCGTCGGGCTGGTGCGCCTGCACGATGCTGCCCGGGCCGCAGACCACCGACGGAATCCCCGCGCGCTTGAAGAGCCCCGCCTCGGTGCCGAAGGCGACCAGCGTCGTCCCGGCTTCGCCCGACAGGCGCTGGGCCATCCGGGTGACCGGATCGGACGCCGACCCGAGGAAGCTCGGCACCTCGCAGATCGGCTCGAACGAGAAGCCCGCGGCGGGCGCCACGCGCTTCATCGCCGGCTCCAGCCCGCGCGCGTAGCCGAGCACCTCGGCCTGCATCGCGCCGACGTCGGCGGTCGGCAGGTCGCGGAACTCGTAGCGGAACTCGGCATCGCGCGGCACCACGTTGTCGGCGATGCCGCCGTGGAACTGCCCGACGCTGACCGTCGACCACGGCACGTCGAAGCCCTCGTGGCGCGGCTCCTCGGCTTCCAGGCGCTCGGCCAGGTCGCGCAGCCGGCCGATCACCCGCGCGGCCATCTCGATGGCGTTGACCGACTGCGGCGTCAGCGACGAGTGCGCCTCCTTGCCGCGCACGCAGCAGCGCCAGCGGTGCACGCCCTTGTGGGCGATCGCAGGGACCATGCTCGTCGGTTCGCCGACGATGCAGGCGAGCGGCGCGATGCCGGCGTCGCGCAGGTCGGCCAGCAGCTCCTTGACGCCGAAGCAGCCGGTCTCCTCGTCGTAGGTGAACGCGAAGTGGACCGCGAACGGCGCATCGCTCGCGAGGAAGCGCTCGGCCTGCCCCAGGGCCAGGCCGATGAAGCCCTTCATGTCGGCCGAGCCGCGGCCGTACAGCCGGCCGTCGCGGACCACGGCGCCCAGCGGATCGAGCGTCCAGTCCTGACCGTCCCAGGGCACGGTGTCGGTGTGGCCCGACAGGATGACCCCGGCCGGCTTGCCCTCGCCGAGGGTGGCGAAGAGGTTCGCCTTGGTCCGGTCCTCGTTCCAGGTCACGCGGCTCGCCACGCCCAGGCGCTTCAGCTCGTCGCGCACGACGTCGATGAGCTCGAGGTTGGAGTTGCGGCTGACGGTGTTCAGGCCGACCAGGTGGCGGGCGAAGGCGAGGCCGCGCGGGGACGGCACGTCCCCGGTCGGGGCGTCGTGGAGGGCGGAGGTGTCCATGGCGTCATTCTGCGCCAGCCCGGCGCGTCGCGCGTCCGGGCAGGGTCAACGACATTGCGGCGCCGGCCACGTTGACGGCGGCGGCGAGCATCATCGCGCCGTGGTAGCCCTGCGAGCGGTCGAAGAGCCAGCCGGCGACCATCGGCAACGTGATCGCGGCCAGGCACCAGGCGATGTAGATCTGCCCGGCCACGCGCCCGAAGGCGTTGCGGTGCCAGTACTGCGCGATGGCGCCCGCGGTCATGCCCGAGACCACGCCGTAGCCGCAGCCGATCATCGTCAGGCCGGCCACGGCCATCGACGGCGACGGCCAGGCGAGCAGCAGCAGCGAGCCGCCGAGCGCGAGCAGGTGCGCGCCGGCCCCGACCCGCGGCGCGTGGAACCGGTCGACCAGCCAGCCGCCGGACAGCCGCGCCGCGGCGATCGCGCCGGTGATGAACGAGGTGGCGCCGAGCGCCATCGCGGTGCCCGCCCCGTAGGCCTTCAGGATGCCGGCGGCCTGGCTCATCACCGTCAGGCCCGCGGCGGCGGCGAGGAAGAACACCGCGAAGAGCCGGGCGAAGACGTCCCAGCGACGGGCGTCGTCGTCGGCGGCGGCCACGCCCGCGGCATGCATGCGCAGGCCGGCGCCGCGGTACAGCAGCGCCGCCACCGCGGTGGCCAGCCCGATCGTCACCGCCAGGCCGGTGAGCGTCGCGCGCAGCCCGTGGGCGCCGATCGCCCAGCCGAGGAGCGGCGCGCCGATCATCGCGCCCAGCGGGTACAGGCTCACGAAGTAGCCGTTGGCCAGGCCCGTGCGCGAGACGACGGCCTGGTTCATGCCCTGCTGCAGCGTGGTGAAGACCACCCCGCCGCCGAACCCGAACAGCACGCCGTAGCCGAGGGCGAGCTGCGCGAGCGAGCCCGCGCGGGCGGCCACCAGGAGCCCGGCCGCGCTCAGCAGCCCGCTGGCGAGCAGCAGCAGCGACGGCGGGAAGCGGCGGTACAGGCGCGGGGCGCCGACCATGCCGACGGTGAGCGTGATCGAGGCGAGCGAGAACACGAAGGCCATGTCGGCGCGGCCGATGCCGAGCATCGCCTCCATCGGCGCGAGGAACACGCTGAACGCGTAGATCGTGCCGAAGGGCAGGATCGGCACGGTGGCCGCGACGATGGCGACGACGGCACGACGCGATGCGGCCGCGGCCTGGTCCCGGGCCCTGTCGTCGTGCTCCGGCGCCGGGCGGGGCGAGCCCTCGGACGCGGCGCGCGGTCCGCTCACGCCGCGCCCGCCCCGCCGTACACCGGCGTCGGCAGGCCGACGTGGCGCGCCTTGAGCTGCAGCGCGAGCTGCAGCGAGTAGAAGCGCGACTGCTGCAGGTTGCCGCCGTGGATCCACAGGCCCGGCTGCGCGGTCGGCGTCCACATGTTGCGCAGCTCGCCCGCCCACGGGCCCGGGTCGCGGGCCGTGCCGGAGCCCAGGCCCCAGATCGGGCCGATCCGCTCGGCGACCTCGGGCGAGACCAGCCGCGCGACGACCTCCGACAGCGGGCCGAAGCCTGTCGCGTGCACCAGCAGGTCGGCGGGCAGCTCGCTGCCGTCGTCGAGCACCACCGAGCGCGGCCGCAGCTCGCGCACCGACACGCCGCTCCTCAGCCCGATGCGGCCGTCGGCCACCAGCTCGGAGGCGCCGACGTCGATGTAGTAGCCCGAGCCGCGGCGCAGGTACTTCATCGACAGGCCCGAACCGTCCTCGCCGAAGTCGAGCATGAAGCCCGCCGCGCGCAGCCGGTCGTAGAAGTCGGCGTCGCGGCGCGCGATCTCGGTGGTGACCGCGGCCTGCGCCCGGGCGAGCACGCGGTACGGCATCGAGGCGAGCGTCATGTCGGCACGCTCGGTGCTCACGCCGCGACGCAGCGCGTCCTCCGAGAACAGCTTGCCCCAGCCGAGCGCCTGCAGCGTCTCGGAGCGCGCGACCATCGTGCTCGAGCGCTGCAGCATCGTGACCCGCGCCCCGTGCTCCCAGAGGTCTGCGCAGATGTCGTGCGCGGAATTGTTCGAGCCGATCACCACGCAGTGGCGGTCCTTCCAGGGCGCCCCGCCCGCATAGGCGCTGGAGTGCAGCTGCGTGCCCTCGAAGCGCTCGGCGCCAGGGATGTGCGCGTGCTGCGGCAGGCCGGACAGGCCGGTGGCCAGCACGAGCTGCGCGGGCCGCAGCTCGAGCCGCTCGCCGTCGCGCTCGACGTCGACGCGCCACGTGCCGTCGGCCTCGTCGCGCCGGGCCCCGACACAGGTGGTCGAGCCCCACACGTCCAGCTCCATGATCGACGCGTAGGCCTCGAGCCAGTCGCCCATCTTGTCCTTGGGCGTGAAGACCGGCCAGTGGTCGGGGAACGGCAGGTACGGCATGTGGTCGTACCAGACCGGGTCGTGCAGCACGAGCGAGCGGTAGCGGGAGCGCCACGCGTCGCCGGGCTTCGCGTGGCGGTCGACGACCAGCGCCGGGACGCCCAGGCGCTTGAGCCGCGCGGCGAGCGCCAGGCCGCCCTGCCCGCCACCGACGATCAGGCACCAGGGCTGCACGGTGCGCCCGAGCGCGGCGCGCTCGGCCTCGCGGGTCTCGAGCCAGCTGCGCTGTCCGGTGCCGTAGGCGCCGTGCTGCACGCCGAGCGGGCGACGCTCGCCGGCCGGCTCCTCGTGCCCGGCCAGCTCGGCGAGCATCGTCATCAGCGTCCAGGCGCGACCGTCCCGCAGCCGCAGCACCGCACGGCCTCGGCCGACCGCGGTCTCGAAGCGCAGCCACGCTTCGACCGTCTCGCCGGTGGCGCTCGGCGTGCCGTCGAGCGTCCAGCCACCGGGGCGCACGTGCGCGAGCGTGGCGCGCAGCATGTCGGCGATCGCGGCGCGGCCGTCGAGCGTGCGGATCGACCAGGTGAAGCTGGTGAGGTCGCGCCAGCAGCCGTCGTCGTGGAACAGGTCGGCCGCGGCGGCGGCGTCGCCGCGCGCGAGCGCGGCCCCGAAGGCGGCGAGCCAGCGCTCGGCGGAATCGATGGGCGGGGTCATCGGCGACGGGCGGGTCCGTGGAAGGCGTCCGGGCCAGCATACCAACGCGACCGGCGGCGACGCGCTCCGCGGGCCACCGTTCGACACGCGCGGCGGGCGGGCGGCATCGCGCCGTGACGCCCGCGCGGGCCTCGGCTAGGCTTGCGCGTCCAGGCGCCGACGAGCGCGGAGGAGACACGGATGATCGACGGATGCCTCACCCACCGGCGGCCGCACGCATGAGCGCGCCCCCGCCTCCCCTGCCCGACTACCTGAGCCGGCACGCCGAGACGCTCGCCGACAAGGTCGCGGTGATCGACGACCGGCCCGACGGCACCCTGGTGCGCTGGACCTTCTCCGAACTGAACGCGCAGGCCAACCGGCTGGCGAACGCGCTGCGCGCGCTCGGCGTGCGGCGCGGCGACAAGCTCGTCTGGTGCGGGCAGAACTCGCCGGGCGTGGTGCGCATCGTGCACGCCTGCCGCAAGCTCGGCGCGGTGGCGGTGCCGCTGAACTACCGGCTCACGCCGGACGAGGCGCAGTACGTGGTCGACGACTCGGACGCGGTGATGGCCTGCGTCGATGCCGAGCAGGCGCCGCTCTTCGCGGAGATCCGGGCGCAGGTGCCGAAGGTCCGCGAGGTGCTGGTGTTCGACGGCGCGCCGCTCGCTGGTCAACACGACCTCGAGGCGCTGGTCGCGGCCGCCAGCGCGGACGAACCCGCGGTGACGAACGACGGCACCGTCACCGCGCAGTCGATGATCTACACCTCGGGCACCACCGGCAAGCCCAAGGGCGCGGTGCGCAACCCGCCGCATGCGGCGCAGCAGACGGCGCTGCTGCAGCACATCGGCTACGGTGCCGGCGACGTCTACCTGACGACCGGGCCGCTCTACCATTCCGGGCCCGGCGGCTTCATGGCGATCGCGCACACGCTGGGCAACACCGTGGTGCTGCAGCGTCGCTTCGATGCCGAGGACTGGCTGCGCCTGATCGCGCGCCACCGCGTCACCACCACCTTCGGCGCACCCGCGCCGGTGCGGATGGTCTGCAGTCTGCCGGCCGAGGCGCGGGCGCGCCACGACGTCTCGAGCATGAAGCGCTTCATCGCGAACGCCGCGCCCTGGTCGTTCGCGCTCAAGCAGGCCTATCTCGCGCTGTTCCCCGCGGACTCGCTGTTCGAGGTCTACGGCTCGACCGAGCTGGGCGTGAACACCGTGCTGCGGCCCGAGGACCAGCTGCGCAAGCCCGGCTCCTGCGGACGGCCGGCGCCGATGGTCGAGATCAAGCTGTTCGACGACGAGGGGCGCGAGGTCACCGAGCCGCACGTGCCCGGCGAGATCGCGGTGCGCAGCCCGAGCGTCTTCGCGACGTACCACAAGGCCGGCGCGAAGTTCGAGGCCGACCGGCGCGGCGACTTCCAGACGGTGGGCGACGTGGCCTACCTCGACGAGGACGGCTACATCTACATCTGCGACCGCAAGAAGGACATGATCATCTCGGGCGGCGTGAACGTCTATCCGGCCGAGATCGAGGCCGTGCTCGACGCGCATCCGGACGTGCACGACGTGGCGGTGATCGGGGTGCCGAGCGAAACATGGGGCGAGACCGTGCACGCGATCGTCGTGCCGCGCGCGGGCGCCGCGCTCGACGAGGCGACGCTGCTCGCGTGGGCGCGCGGGCACCTGGCCGGCTTCAAGCTGCCGCGCTCGGTGGGCTTCGCCGCCGAGATCCCGCGCAACGCCTCGGGCAAGATCCTGAAGAAGGTGCTGCGCGAACCGTTCTGGGCGGGACGCGCGAGCAAGGTCTGACGCGGTTCGGTCAGCCGCAGCAGCGCGGTGCGGCGACCGGGGCGATCCGGACGGCCTTCGCGGGCCCGCAACACGCGGGCTCGGCCGCCTTCGGCGCGGCGGCGATGGCGACAGACGGCCCGCAGCACGCTGCATCGGCCGCACCGGCCGCAGTGGCCACACCGACCGCAGTGGCCACCGTATCGCCGACGCTGCACACGCCGGTCTGCGGCAGCTCGAGCTCGACACGGTCGGCGGCCGCGAGGTCGCCCGCGATCGCCGCCACCACCGAACGCACCTGCTCGAAGCCGGTCGCCATCAGGAAGGTCGGCGCGCGGCCGTAGCTCTTGACGCCGACGGTGTAGAAGCCCGGCTCGGGGTGGCCGAGCTCGCGATGTCCGTGCGGGCGGACCGTGCCACAGCTGTGCAGGTTCGGGTCGATCAGCGGCCCGAGCGCCGCGACCGATTCGAGCCACGGGTCGAGTCCCACGCGCAGTTCGCGCGTCATCGACAGATCGGGCCGCTGCCCGGTCGCGCAGACGATCTCGTCGATGTCCTCGATGCGCTCGGTGCGGCCATCGGGCAGCGTGCCTTCCACGACGAGCGTCGGGCGCCCGCCCGACCCGGGATCGGGCACCGTCGCGCCGCTCGAGACGCCACTCAGGTGCAGGCCGCCGAAGAACGCCAGCCCGCCGCTCGCATGCAGCGCCGCGAGCGATGCACCGAGCTGTCCGCGCGCGGGCAGGCCGTCGGCCTCGCCGCCGCCGAAGGCGCGTTCGAGCGAGGTCGTGCGCGTGGCCCACACGAGTCGCGTGCCGGGCACTTCGCGCGCGAGCGCGGCGAGGTCGAGCAGCACGTTGGCCGCCGAATGGCCCGAGCCCACCACGAGCGTGCGACGGCCCGCATGGCGGGTGCGGTCGCGCCCGAGGACGTCGGGCACGCCGTAGGCGATCGCGCTCGCGTGCTCGGCCTCGCCCGGCGCGGGCAGGCCATCGGCGCCGAGCGGGTTCGGCGACGACCAGGTGCCGCTCGCATCGATCACGGCCCGGGCACGCAGCGTGATCGGACGGCCGTCCTGCAGCGCGCGGATCACGAACGGGGCGGCCTCGCGGCCGGCGCTCCGGGCCTTGTCGAACCCCTCGCGGACGATGGCGGTGACCCGGGTGCCGAGCCGCAGGCCGCGCGCCACCTCGGGCAGCGCCGCGAACGGCCGCAGCACGCGCTCGACGACGTCGCGCGCCAGCGGCAGGTCCTCGGCGGGCGGTGCCTGCCAGCCGGCCGCCTCGAGACGCGCGGCGATCGCGGGATCGACGTCGAAGCGCCAGGGCGAGAAGAGCCGCACATGGCCGTAGTCGAGCAGGTTCGCGCCGACCGAGGCGCCCGCCTCCAGCACCAGCGGCTCGATGCCGCGCTCGAGCAGGCGCGCGGCCGCTGCCAGCCCGACCGGCCCCGCGCCGATGACGGCGACGGGCAGGCCGTCCGCCTCGGGCAG
>JAIYAG010000462.1 GCA_027489195.1 Burkholderiales bacterium
CGGAGATGGCCATCGTGCCGGTGGCCGAGTGGAGCTGGCCGACCGTCACCTCGGTGTCGGTGATGGCGAGCTTGGTGGTGTTCACCTTGGCGGTCGGGAACTGCTGCGCGAGCGCGAGACCGGGCATCGCGCCGGCGGCACCGAGTGCGGACAGCGCCTGCAGCGTGCGGCGGCGGTTGCGGGAGTTCGGGGCGTCGGGCACATCGAGGTCGTTCGGGTTCATCGGGCGCTCTCCTGGAGGTTCGGTCGGGCCGTTGCGGGACGCTCGGTGCGCGTCCGGTCCAGTGCATCCTCCGCAGATGCCGATGCACGCGGAATACGTCAGATGACGTAGCGCCGCGCTGGTGCCGGGCACGCACAATCCGGAGGCACCGCGGCGGCACCGTGCGCGAGGATCGGGCGCACCGTGCACGCAGGCGGGCAGCGTGCCGAGCTCGCGTGCGCGCATGCGCCGTGGCATGCGCCTTGCGACGCTCCGAGGCCGCACCCCCAACGTCGTACAGAGAAGCACCCCGTGGATCAGCCTGTTGCCCGCCCGCGTCCTGTGCAGCGGATCGTCAAGGTCAGGCGCGACTACAACCGCTGGGTCGCCGACGAGACGCTCGAGGACTACGCGCTGCGCTTCGCGCCGCGGGGCTTTCGCAAGTGGAGTTCGTTCCGCGTGGCGAACACCGCGTTCGGCGCGGTGTCCTTCCTCGCGCTCGAGGCGATCGGCGCGGCGATCTCGCTCACCTACGGCTTCACCAACGCGGTGTGGGCGATCGCGGTGGTGAGCGCGGTGATCTTCCTCACCGGCCTGCCGATCTCGTACCACGCGGCGCGTCGCGGCCTGGACATGGACCTGCTGGCGCGCGGCGCGGGCTTCGGCTATCTCGGCTCGACGCTGACCTCGCTGATCTACGCGAGCTTCACCTTCATCTTCTTCGCGCTCGAGGCGGCCATCATGGCGCAGGCCTTCGAGCTCTGGTTCGACATGCCGCGGCCGATCGGCTACGTGATCAGCGCGCTGGTGGTGATCCCGATGGTCACGCACGGCGTGACGCTGATCTCGCGGCTGCAGCTCTGGACGCAGCCGATCTGGCTGGTGCTGCTGGTGCTGCCCTACCTCGCGATCGCGATCAAGGACCCGGGCGCCTTCGCCGAGTTCGCCTCGCTCAACGGGCGCAGCACCGAGGGCGACACCTTCTCGTGGACCGCGTTCGGCGCGGCCGCGACGGTGGCCGCCGCGCTGATCGCGCAGATCGGCGAGCAGGTGGACTTCCTGCGCTTCATGCCCGAGCCGACGAAGGAGAACCGCTGGCGCTGGTGGTGCGCGGTGGTGATCGCAGGGCCGGGCTGGATCGTGCTCGGCGCGGCGAAGATGATCGGCGGCGCCTTCCTCGCCTTCCTCGCGCTGCAGAACCAGATCCCGGTGGAGCGCGCGCTCGAGCCCACGCAGATGTACCTCGCCGGCTTCACCTACGTGGTGGGCGCGGGCGGCCTGTCGGTGGTCCTGACGGGGCTCTTCGTGATCGTCTCGCAGGTGAAGATCAACGTCACCAACGCGTACGCGGGCTCGCTCGCCTGGTCGAACTTCTTCGCGCGGCTCACGCACAGCCACCCGGGGCGCGTGGTCTGGCTGCTGTTCAACGTCGCGATCGCGGTGCTGCTGATGGTGATGGGCGTGTTCGAGGCGCTCGAGCGGGTGCTCGCCTTCTATGCGCACCTGGCGGTGGCCTGGGTGGGCGCGATCGTCGGCGACCTGGTGATCGCCAAGCCCCTCGGGCTGTCACCCAAGCACATCGAGTTCCGTCGCGCGTATCTGCACGACATCAATCCGTCCGGGTTCGGCGCGATGGGGCTGGGCTCGGTGCTGTCGGTGGCCGCGTACGCGGGGCTGTTCGGCGAGGACGTGCGCGCCGCGTCGGCGGGCATCGCGCTCGGCGTGTCGCTGGCCGCGGCGCCGCTGATCGCCTGGGCCACCGGCGGCCGCTGGTTCATCGCGCGCGAGCCGGTGGACTTCGGGCCGCGCCACCGCACGCTGCGCTGCGCGGTCTGCCGCAACCGCTTCGAGTCGGACGACATGGCGCAGTGCCCGGCCTACGGCGGCGCGATCTGCTCGCTGTGCTGCACGCTGGACGCACGCTGCGGCGACCGCTGCAAGGGCGGCACCGGCCCGCACCAGATGCTCGACGGGCTGCTCGTGCGGCTGCTGCCGCAGGGCACGCGGCCGGCCGACGTGCGCCGCGTCGGGCGCTTCGCCGGCGTGCTGGGCGTGGCGCTCGCGGTGTTCGGCGCGATGCTGTGGCTGCTCTATGCGCAGGAGGTGCTGCACCTGAAGTCGGGCGAGACGCTCGGCGACGAGCACCTCGACCTGCTGTTCCTCAAGCTCGGCGCGGGGCTGGGGCTGGTGGCCGCGGTGGCCGCGTGGTGGCTGGTGCTGGCCGACGAGAGCCGGCAGGTCGCACAGCAGGAGTCGGAGCGGCAGAACCAGCTGCTGCAGCGCGAGATCGACGCACACCGCCAGACCGACGCGCTGCTCGCGCACGCCAAGGAGGTGGCCGAGAGCGCCAACCTCGCCAAGAGCCGCTTCCTCACCGGCATGAGCCACGAGATGCGCGCGCCGCTCAACTCCATCCTCGGCTACTCGCAGCTGCTGCTGCGCGAGGCGGGGCTGGACGCGTCGCGGCGCGAGTCCGTCGACACCATCCTGCGCAGCGGCGAGCACCTGGCGGGCCTCGTCGACGGCCTGCTCGAGCTCTCGCGCATCGAGCACGGCAAGCTGCGGATCGACCCGCGTGCGGTGGACCTGGGCGCGGTGCTGGCGCAGGTGGCGCGGATGTTCGAGCCGCTCGCCGAGGCCAAGGGGCTGGCCTTCCGCTTCGAGGTGGAGGGCACGCTGCCGGCGCGGGTGCACGCCGATCCGAAGCGGCTGCGCCAGGTGCTGATCAACCTGCTGTCGAACGCGGTGAAGTTCACCGAGTCGGGGGCGGTGTCGCTCAAGGTGCGGCACGTGCGCGAGATCGGCCACATCGACGTGACCGACACCGGCATCGGCGTGGCCGAGGCCGACCAGGGCCGCATCTTCCGGCCCTTCGAGCGGCTGGCGCCGGCCAACGTCGAGGGCACCGGCCTGGGGCTGACGATCACGCAGCTGCTGGTGGAGCTGATGGGCGGCGACATCCGCGTGCGCAGCGAACCGGGCCGCGGCAGCTGCTTCCAGGTGCGCGTCTACCTGCCGGCGGTGGCCGGTGCGCCCGAGCTCAAGGAGGACGCGCGGATCGTCGGCTACGAAGGGCCGCGGCGGCGCGTGCTGGTGGTCGACGACGAGCCGGCGCACCGCACGGTGCTGCGCCGGATGCTCGAGCCGCTGGGCTTCGCCGTGACCGAGGCGGGCGGGGTGCGCGCCTGCCTCGACGCGGTCGCGCGCTGCAGTGACGACGCGTTGCCCGAGCTGGTGCTGCTCGACGTGAACCTGCCCGACGGCCAGGGCTGGAGCGTGTGCGAGACCCTGCGTGCGCGGCCCGGCCCGCGGATCCCGGTGCTGATGGTGTCGGGCAACGCGCACGAGGCGACCGAGGCGCGCCGCGCCGTGCACGGGGCCGACGGCTTCGTGGCCAAGCCGGTGATCGAGGCCGACCTGCTCGCAGGCGTGGGCGCCTGCCTGGGGCTGCAGTGGCGGCATGTCGTGCCCGGGGCGCCGGACGACGACACCGAGGCCGCCGCACCCTCGGCCGATTCGGTGCGCGAGCTGCTCGCGCTCGCTGCCGGCGGCTATCCGCGCGCGCTGCGGGCGCGGCTGGCCGAGCTCGCGCAGGAGTCGGCGGCGACGGCGGCCTGGGTGGCGCGGATCGCGTCGCTGCTCGAGTCCGACCCGCAGGCGCTGGCCGCGGCGCTCGGGCAGGCGCTGCGGGAGCCCAGCCGTGCGTGAGGCCCGCCCCGATGCCGCGCTCGAGGTGCTGGTGGTCGACGACCATCCCGACACGCTGCGCCTGCTGTCGCACGAGCTGGGTCACGCCGGACTCGCGGTGCGCTGCGCGTCGAGCGGCGAGGAGGCGATCGCCGCGGTCGCGACCGCGCGCCCGGACGCGGTGCTGCTCGACGTGAAGATGGCCGGCATCGACGGCTTCGAGACCTGCGAGCGGATCCGGCGCCTGGACGCCGACCTGCCGATCGTCTTCACCACCGGGCTGGGCGAGACCGAGCACGTGGTGCGCGGCTTCGAGGTCGGCGCGACCGACTACGTGACCAAGCCGGTGTCGGCGCCCGAGGTGGTGGCGCGGCTGATGGCGCACGCGCGCATCGCGCGGCTGGCGCGCGCCACCCGCGAGGCGGTGGATGCGAGCGAGGTGCCGATGATCGCGCTCGAGGGCGAGCGCGTGCTGTGGATGAACCGCGCGGCCGAGCTGCTGCTGGCGCGCTGCGTGCCGGGCGCCGCGCCCGAGGCGGATGCGCCGCTGCCGGCGCCGCTGCGGGCGCTGGTGGATGCCCGCACGGGCGCGGGCCCGTGGCGCGTGCTGCTCGGCACCACCTGCGTGGAGGCGGCGCCGCTCGGCGAGCCGGGCCCCTCGACCGTGCTGTCGCTGCGGATCGCCGACGATGCGCCGGCCGCGCATGCACCGACGCTCACCGGCCGCGAGTCCGAGGTGCTGCTGTGGGTGGCACGCGGCAAGACCAACCGCGACATCGCCGAGATCCTGGGGATGAGCCCGAGGACGGTGAACAAGCACCTGGAGCATGTGTTCGAGAAGCTGGGAGTGGAGACGCGCACGGCCGCGGCGGCGGCGGCGCGGCGGTTGCGGCTGGACGGCTGAGGCGGCGCGCGGCACGCGGCGCGCGCGTCGGTGCGTCGCGGCGTCGGCCTGTCGCGGCGTCGGCCTGTCGCGGCGTCGGCGCGCACCGGCATCGGCGCGCGGCGGGTTCAGGGTGCTGCCCGCTCCGCCACCTCGCGCACCACGTCCTCCGCCGCCCGCCGCAGCCGCCGCACCATCGCGTCGACATCGGTGGTCGCGAAGCGCCGCTTCGCGAGGATCACGCCCAATGCCGCGGTGCCGCCGTCGCCGGGCCGCGGCAGCGGCACCGCGATGCCGGCCAGGCCCGGGTCGAGTTCGCCGACCGACACCGCATGGCCCTGCGCGCGGATGGGCCTGAGGTTCGCGACCAGCGTCTCGAAGCTCGCCGCGAAGGGCTCGGCCGCGGCTTCGACGGCGTGCGCGTCGTACAGCCGGCGCAGCGCCGCACGCGGCATCCAGGCGAGCAGCGTCTTCGACAGCATCCCGCGGAACAGCGGCATCCTGCGCCCGCGCCCGAAGCTCGCCGACACGCCTTCGGTGCCGTGCAGCTGCTGCACGGTGATCAGCCGGTCGCCGAGCGCCTCGGCCACCACCACGTCGCAGCCGGTGTCCTCGCACAGCGCGCGCAGCGCGGCATCGCCGTCGCGCAGCAGCGGATCGGTCCGGCGCATCTGGAAGTCGAGCTCGGCCAGGCGCGGGCCGAGCACGTAGCTGCCGGCGACCGCGCGGCGCAGCAGCCCCGCGCGCATCAGCGCGCGCACGTAGCGGTAGGCGGTTGGCAGCGAGCAGGCCAGACGCTGGGCGATCGCATCCGGCGTCCACGCGGGCTCGGCCTCGGTGAAGAGGTCCAGCACGGAGAGCATGCGCACGAGGCTCGACACGGGCGGGGTCCTTGTGGTGCGGGGCGTCGGTGTGTGGCGCGGGCCCGGGGCCGCGGCCGTCAAGCCATCAGCGCGGAGACCGTCGCCAGCTCGTCCGCGTCGCGCGCGGCGCCGAGCAGGTAGCGGTCGGGCCGCAGCACCACCGCAGCCATGCCGCGCGCGCGCCACCACGCGGCGACCGACTCGCCGGGATCGCGCAGCACGACCGCGCCGGCCGCGTGCCAGCGTTCTCGCGTGGCCGCATCGACGGCATCGATCGCGGCCGCATCGCCGAGCACCGCGAACGCGTCGCCCAGCGCCTCGTCGAGCCGTCGGCCGTCGGGCAGGCGGGGCTGCGGGAACAGCATGCCGCCGAGGGCGCCCGCGTGCCGCCCCGGCCCGAGCCCGGGCTGCGGGTACTCGAAGACCTGCGCCTCGCCGGCGAGGAAGCGCGCGTCGCGCTCGGCGGCCACCGCCGGGTCGGTCGCCTGGATCACCGCACCCAGCCGCACGGCCAGCTCGATGAAAGCCTGCACGTGCGGCCGGCGCTCGGGCTCGTAGGTGTCGAGCAGCGTGTCGGGCGCGGTGCCGCGTGCCACGCGCACGAGCTTCCAGGCGAGGTTCGCGCAGTCTCGGATGCCGGCGCACAGGCCCTGGCCGAGGAAGGGCGGCGTCTGGTGCGCGGCGTCGCCGGCGATCAGCAGCCGGCCCCGGCGCCAGCCGCGCGCGATCACCGAATGGAAGGTGTAGACCGCGCTGCGCTCGAGCGTCGCATCGGCGGGCGTGACCCAGCGCGAGATCAGCGGCCAGACGTGCTCGGGCCGCGCGATCGCCTCGGGGTCGTCGCCCGGCATCAGCATGATCTCCCAGCGGCGACGGCGGCCGGTGACGCAGCACATCGTCATCGGGCGCGCCGGGTCGCAGCGCTGCACGGTGTAGTCGGGCAGGTCGAGCTCGCGCTCGAGGATCGCGTCGAACACCAGCCACGGCTGGTGCAGGCC
>JAIYAG010000062.1 GCA_027489195.1 Burkholderiales bacterium
GCGCGCACGCACCGTCTCCGCGTCGGCGAGCACCACCACACCATCGATCTCGATGCCCGGGACCAGTCGCACCGCGCGCGCGACCGCGCCGGGCAGTGCGACGCCGCTCGTCTCGATCAGCACCAGATCGAAGGCAGGGGTGCGCCCCGGCAGCGCCATCAGCGCCTCGACGAGATCGCTGCCGACCGCGCAGCACACGCAGCCGCCGGCGAGGTTCATCACCTGATCGTCCTGCGAGACGATCAGGTCGGCATCGATGCCGATGTCGCCGAAGTCGTTGACCATCACGGCGATCCGCCGCCCGCCGGGGTCGCGCAGCAGCCGGTTGACGAGCGTGGTCTTGCCCGCACCCAGCCAGCCTCCGATGACGATCGCCGCCAGCATCGTGTTCAGATCGTCGCGGCCTGGAACACCCGTCCGCCCTGGACCGTGCCCCAGACGCCCACGTCCTTCAGCCGCTCCGGTGCCACTGCCAGCGGATCGTCCTCGAGGACCGCGAAGTCGGCCTGCTTGCCGCACTCGATCGAGCCGATCTCGGCGTCGAGCCCGAGCGTCCAGGCCGCTCCCAGCGTGATCGCGCGCAGCGCGTCGCTCACCGGGATGCGCTCGTGCTCGCCGAGCACGCGGCCCGAGGGCGTCAGCCGGTTGACCGCACACCAGGCGACGTGCAGCGGTCCGAGCGGCGTCACCGGCGCATCGGAATGGATGGTGTACGGCACGCCGATCTCCTCGGCCGACCGGCAGGGGTTCATCCGTTCGGCACGGTCCGGACCGACCGTCTGCGCGTAGTGGGCGTCGCCCCAGTACCAGTGGTGGTTCGCGAAGAAGTTGGCGCACATCCCGAGCGTCTTCATTCGGCGCAGCTGCGCCCGATCGGCGAGCTGGCAGTGCTGCAGCGTGAAGCGGTGGTCGAACGCCGGATGGGCGCGCAGCGCCGCGTCGAGGCAGTCGATCGCGAGATCGATCGCGGCGTCGCCGTTGGTATGGGTGTGGACCTGCACGCCGTGCTTCAGGCCCGCGAGGTAGAGGCGCCTGAGCGATTCCGGCTCGATGTACCAGAGACCCTGCGGGGCGCCGTTGCGATAGCCTGGCCAGCGCATGCGGGCGGTGAAGCCCTGGATCGAGCCGTCGGCGTGCGCCTTCACGCGACCGAGACGCAGGCGGTCGGTGCTGCGGGCGGCGAGGGCGGCCGCGCGCTCGATCGCGCCTTCAGGCGTGTGGCCGCGCACGTGCATCGCAGGCACTAGGCGCAGCGGATAGTCGTCGCGGCCGGTGAGCGCGAGCAGCGCGTCGATCGCGTCGTCGGGGAGGGGCGTCGCCAGGTCGGTCGCGGTCGTGGTGCCGGTGCGCACGGCGAGCCGGGCGAACGCCCGTGCACCCGCCTCGTCGCCCGCGAGGGCGGCACGATCGACGCCGAGCCCGAGCAGCACCGGCATCATCGCCTCGGGCCCCCGCAGCTCGCCTGCCGGCAGGCGCTGGTCGTCGAGCGGGATGCCCGGATGGTCGTGGTCGGTCCGCAGGTAGCCGGCGAGCGCGAGGGCGGCGCTGTTGGCGTTGGTGATGTGGCCGCTGGCATGGACGATGCCGATCGGCCGCTCGGTGCTGACCGCGTCGAGGTCGTGGCGCGTCATCCGGCGCTCGCCGAAGTGGAGCGGATCGAGCCCCCAGCCGAACAGTGGCGCTGCGGGGTCTGCGGCGAGCGCCTGGTGGGCGGTCCGCATCCGCTCGACGACCGCCTCGATGGAGCGGGCGCCCGGCCAGATCTTGCCGTCAGGATCGGTCCGGTCGAAGTAGCCGCAGTAGACGTAGCGCCAGTAGACGCCTTCGCCGAGGTGGCTGTGGCCCTCGACGAAGCCCGGCAGCAGCACCTTGTCGGCGAACCGGTCGTCGAGCTCGAACGGCCCCCAGGCACGCATGGCGTCGAGGGCGCCGACCGCGAGCACGCGGCCGTCGCGGACCGCGACATGGTCGGCCCGGGGCCGCGCCGGATCCATCGTGACGATGCGGCGGGCGGCGTAGACGACGGTCTTCGACATGGTGGCGATCTCCGGCGATGTGACGGTCTTCGACGTGGACGGGCCCGGGGTCCGTCAGCCGCCCTGCAGCAGCGCCGCATACCTCGCGACGTCGACGTTGCCGCCGCTGAGGATCACGCCCACCCGCAGGCCCTTCACCGGGATCGCGCCGGAGAACACCGCGGCCGCCGCGAGCGCGCCGGTCGGCTCGACCACCAGCTTCATCCGCTCGGCGAAGAACCGCATCGCCTGGACCAGCTGCGCGTCGGACGCGGTCACGATGCCGGCGGCACCACGGCGCAGGATCGCGAAGGTGAGGTCGCCCAGGTGCTGGGTCTGCGCGCCGTCGGCGATCGTCTTGGGCACCTCGATGTGGACGATGCGCCCTTCGGCGAGCGAGCGCCGGCCGTCGTCGCCGGCCTCCGGCTCCGCGCCCCAGACGGCGCACCCCGGCGCGGCGCCGTCGGCCGCGAGGACCGAACCCGCGGTCAGGCCGCCCCCGCCCAGACAGGCGACCAGCACATCGAGCGGCCCCACCTCCTCGAACAGCTCGAGGGCCGCCGTGCCCTGCCCGGCGATCACCTCGCGGTGGTCGTAGGGCGGGATCAGCGACAGGCCCTGTTCCTCGGCGATGCGTCGGCCGATCGCCTCGCGGTCGTCGGTGTAGCGGTCGTACAGCACGACCGTGCCGCCGTAGCCGCGGGTGGCGGCGAGCTTGGCCGCGGGGGCATCCGCCGGCATCACGATCGTCGCGGGCACGCCGAGCAGCGAGGCGGCGTAGGCGATCGCCTGCGCGTGGTTGCCCGACGAATAGGCGACCACGCCGGTCCGACGCTGCGCCTCGGGCAGCGCCGCGATGGCGTTGTAGGCCCCGCGGAACTTGAAGGCGCCGCCGCGCTGCAGGGCCTCGCACTTGAAGTACAGGCTCGCGCCGGTCGCCGCGTTCGCGGTCCGCGAGGTGAGCACCGGCGTGCGGTGCGCGACGCCGGCCAGGCGCGCGGCCGCAGCGACGACGTCGGAGTGATCGGGCAGGCTCATCCGCCGATCCTACACCGCGGCCGCCGCCATGAAGTCCTCGCGCCACGCAACAAAAACCGGAACCGAACGTTCCACGGTGTCCCGTAGCACGATATGGTCGGGACGGGCCGTCGAGCGACCCGAGACCTGTCCCGGACACCGAGGAGTGATGACCATGATCCACCCCGACCGACGCCAGTTCCTCAATGCAGGTGCCGCCTTTGCCGGCGCCAGCCTGTTCGGCGTTCCGCTGCATGTCGCCGCACAGGCGGCCAAGGGCGGCGTGCTCGTGATCGGCAGCACCCAGGTGCCCAGACACCTGAACTCCGCGGTGCAGAGCGGCATCGCGACGATGATGCCGGCCGCGCAGCTCTTCGCCTCGCCGATCCGCATGGACCGGAACTGGAAACCCCAGCCCTACCTCGCCGAGCGCTGGGACCTGTCGCCGGACAACCGCAGCGTGACGCTGTACCTGCGTCGCGACGCGGTGTTCCACGACGGTCGCCCGATCAGCGCCGAGGAC
>JAIYAG010000357.1 GCA_027489195.1 Burkholderiales bacterium
CAGTCGATGCCACCCACCTGCTGGAAGTAGGTGAACTGCGTGACCTCCATGCCGTTGAGCCACACCTCCCAGCCCAGGCCCCAGGCGCCCAGCGTCGGCGACTCCCAGTCGTCCTCGACGAAGCGGATGTCGTTGCGCTCGGTGTCGATGCCCAGCGCGCGCAGCGAGCCGAGGTAGAGCTCGAGGATGTCGGGCGGGGAGGGCTTGAGCACGACCTGGAACTGGTAGTAGTGCTGCAGCCGGTTCGGGTTGTCGCCGTAGCGGCCGTCCTTCGGGCGGCGCGAGGGCTGCACGTACGCGGCGCGCCAGGGCTCGGGGCCGATCGCGCGCAGGAAGGTCGCGGTGTGGAAGGTGCCGGCGCCGACCTCCATGTCGTAGGGCTGCAGCAGCGCGCATCCCTGGCGGTCCCAGTACTCCTGCAGGCGCAGGATCAGGTGCTGAAAGCTGAGCATCGTGGTGTCGGCCCCGAGCGGGGCGTCCGGCGGCTGGAGGGAAACCGCGATTCTAGCGGCTTCGAGCACCGCGACCGGCGCGCGCGGCGACGACGGCGACCACGATCGCGGCGAGCGACAGCATGAACGCGGTCGCGTTGCCCAGTCGCACGAAGGGCGTGAGTCCGGTCGTGCCCTGCACGCGCACCTCCAGCACGCCGTCGGTGTTCGGCTCGAGCATCGCGGTCACGCGACCGCTCGCGTCGATCGCCGCGGTCACGCCTGTGTTCGTCGAGCGCACCATCGGCCGCCCGGTCTCGAGCGTGCGCATGCGTGCGATGGCGAGGTGCTGCGGCAGCGCGTGCGAGCGTCCGAACCAGGCGATGTTGCTGACGTTCGCGAGCACCGTCGCGCCGGCCTGGCCGTGCAGCGCGAGCCGCAGCTCTTCTCCGAAGAGGTCCTCGTAGCAGATGTTGAAGGCGATGCGCTGATCGCCGACGGTGAAGGGCGGCTGCACGATCGCGCCCCGGGCGAAATCGCCGAGCGGGATCGTCATCAGGTCGACGAACCAGCGGAAGCCCCAGGGCACGAACTCGCCGAAGGGCACGAGATGGTGCTTGTCGTAGCGCTGCGCGGCGTCGTAGGGGTCGACCGCAGTGCCCGGACGCATCATCAGCACGCTGTTGGCGTATGCGGGCCGGCCGCCCGGCGTCGCGGGGGGCAGGACCGTCGGCACGCCGAGCGCGAGCGCGTGGCCGCGCGCGACATGCTCGAGCACGGCCTGCGCGATCGCGGGCGGCGTCCGATCCCAGGGCACGGTCCAGGCGATCTCGGGCAGCAGGGTCAGCGCGGCCTGACCGTCGACGAACCGCTGCGTGTAGTCGCGCATCGCGGCGACGGCGCGCTCGGGGCGGAACTTCATGTCCTGCTCGACGTTGCCCTGGACCAGCCGTATCGACAGCGGCGTGCCGTGGGGACGGGTCCATGCGTCGCGCGGCACGGCGAGCGGCGCGGCGACCAGCGCCGCCGCGAGGAGGGCGGCCGGCACCCCGGTGCGGCCGCGGGCGGCGCCCGGTCCGGGGATCAGTGCGGCGAGCAGTGCGGCGAGCAGCGCTGCCGCGGCGCCGACCCCGTGGACGCCGACCAGCGGCGCGAGCCGGTCGAGCGGGCCGCCGAGCTGCGCGTAGCCGACCGCCAGCCACGGGAAGCCGGTGAACACCCAGCCGCGGGCGAGCTCGCCGAGCGTCCAGGCGCCTGCCAGCCCCAGGGCGCCGGCGACCGGTGCGCGGGCGGCGCCCCAGCGCGCCGCGAGCCCGACGGCGAGCGCCGGATACAGCGACAGGTAGGCGGCGAACAGCAGGACCGCCGCCGCGGCCATCGCCCAGGGCATGCCGCCGTAGACGTGCATGCTGATGTGGAGCCAGGCGAGGCCGGCACCGAACCAGCCCATCCCGAAGAGCGCGGCGAGCCCGGCCTGCGCGAGCGGCGAGAAGCTCGCCGCGTGCACGAGGCCGAGCGCGAGCGCGGCCAGCGCGGCACCGGCCCGGGTGCCGGCACCCGCGCCTGCGCCGGGCGCGAAGCGCCCGCGCTCAGCGCGGCGCGTCGCCATCGGACTCGGGCAAGGCCTCGACCCGCAGCAGCCGTACCGCGCGTGCATCGGCGCGCAGCACGTCGACGCACCAGCGCCCGAGCATCACCCGGTCGCCGCGGCGCGGCACGCTGCCCAGGCGCTCGGCGACCAGGCCGCCGACCGTGTCGCTCTCGGCATCGTCGAGCGTCGTGCCGAAGCGCTCGTTGAACTGCGCCACCGGCGTGAGCGCATGGACGCGCCAGCGCGCGCCGTTCGGACCCGGCTCGAGCTCGAGCACGTTGCCCGCGGTCTCGTCGTGGTCGAACTCGTCCTCGATCTCGCCGACGATCTGCTCGAGCACGTCTTCGATGGTGATCAGCCCCGAGACGCCGCCGTACTCGTCGACGACGACCGCGAGGTGCTGGCGGGTGCTGCGGAAGTCGCGCAGCAGCACGTTCAGGCGCAGCGAGCCCGGGATCATCGGCGCGCGGCGCAGCAGCGAGCGGACCGTGGTACCGGGCGCGGCGTACAGGCGCAGCAGGTCCTTCGCGTGCAGGATGCCGATCACGTTGTCGCGCTCGCCGTCGACGACAGGGAAGCGCGAGTGCGCGGTGCGGATCGCGAAGGCGACGATGTCCGGCGTCGGCTGCGACACGTCGATGACGTCCATCTGCGAGCGCGGCACCATGATGTCGGCGGCCGACAGCTCGGCCACCTGCAGCACGCCTTCGATCATCGACATCGCCTCGGCATCGAGGAGGTCGCGTTCCTGCGAGCGGCGAAGCAGGGCGAGCAGCTGCTCCCGGTCGTCGGGCGTGCGCAGCAGCATCGCCGACATGCGCTCGAGCAGGGACGGGCGCGTCCGGCTCGAAACAGGGTCGGACATCGGATGAGGGGGGAGTCGGGACCGGCCGAGGATACCGGAGTTGCAGGGGGGGACCAAGCGCGCGCCCGGCGTGTCGAGGCGCGGCGCGCGGCCTCAGCGGTACGGGTCGGCGATGCGGAAGCGCCGGAGCAGCGCGGTCTCGCGGGCCTCCATCTCGCGGGCCTCGTCCTCGTCCTCGTGGTCCATGCCCTGGGCGTGCAGCACGCCGTGGATGACGAGGTGGGCGAGGTGCTCGCGCAGCGGCTTCTTCTGCGCGCGCGCCTCGCGCACCAGCACCGGCAGGCAGATGACGATGTCCGCCTGCACCGGCCCGTCGTCCGAGCGCTCGGGCGCGTCGCCCTGCGCGTCATACGCGAAGGTGAGGACGTTGGTCGCGTAGTCGCGGCCGCGGAACTGCGCGTTCAGCGCGCGGCCCTCGCGCGTGCCCACGAAGCGCAGCGTCAGTTCGGCGTCGCGGTCCAGCGCGGCGAGCGCCCAGCGTCGCAGCTGCGGGCGGTCTGCCGGGCACTCGCCCGCGCCGGGCTCGTGCTGCACGGACAGCGCGAGCCGCGGCGGCGCCGGCTCACTGCGCGTCGCGCGGCGCGTGACGTTCGTAGGCATCGACGATGCGCGCGACCAGCGGGTGGCGGACCACGTCGCTGCTGTCGAACTCGGTGAAGGCGATGCCGCGCACCTCGCGCAGCACGCGCCGCGCCTCGATCAGTCCCGAGGGCTGGCCGCGCGGCAGGTCCATCTGCGTCATGTCGCCGGTGACCACCGCACGCGAGCCGAAGCCGATCCGCGTGAGGAACATCTTCATCTGCTCGGGCGTGGTGTTCTGTGCCTCGTCGAGGATGATGAACGCGGTGTTCAGCGTGCGGCCGCGCATGTAGGCGAGTGGCGCGATCTCGATGGCCTGGCGCTCCAACATCCGGGTGACGCGGTCGAAGCCCATCAGGTCGTAGAGCGCGTCGTACTGCGGGCGCAGGTAGGGGTCGACCTTTTGGGCGAGGTCGCCGGGCAGGAAGCCGAGCCGCTCGCCGGCCTCCACCGCCGGGCGGGTGAGCACGATCTTCTTGACCGCGTCGCGCTCGAGCGCGTCGACCGCGCAGGCCACCGCGAGGTAGGTCTTGCCGGTGCCGGCCGGCCCGATGCCGAAGGTGATGTCGTGCGACAGGATGCTGCGCAGGTACTCGCGCTGGCGGGGCGTGCGGCCCTGCAGGTCGGTGCGGCGCGTATGCAGCACCGGCGAATCGTCAGCGCCGTCCGCACCCGCCGCGTCGGGCGAGGCGCTCGGGGCGCCCGGCGCCGTCGAGGGCACGGGCGCGGCACGGCGCTCGCGCGGTCCGCGCAGGTCGACCAGACCGAGCTGGATCTGCTCGACCGACAGCGGTGTGTCGGCCTGCCGGTAGAAGTGCTCCAGCGCCCGCACCGCGTGACGCGCCTGCGCGGCGGCGCCTTCGACCGCGAAGGTGTCCGCCCGGCGCACGATCCGCACGTCGAAGGCCTCCTCGATCTGCCGGAGGTTGTCGTCGACGGCGCCGCACAGGTTCGCGAGTCGGCGGTTGTCGGCCTCGGTGGGCCGGTACTGCAGGACGCTGCTCTTCAAGCTGCCTCGGCGGGGTTGCCTGCAAAGTCTACCGGGATACCGGGCCCGGCGTCGGGCCGTGCCCCTGCACCGCGTTCAGTCGAGGATCGGCAGCGCACCGCGCAGCGAGTGGGGCAGCGCCGAGTCGATCCTGAGGTCGACCACGTGACCGACCAGGCGCGGCGCACCGGCGAAGTTGACCACCCGGTTGTTCTCGGTGCGCCCGGCGAGCTCGGCCGGGTCCTTCTTCGACGGGCCCTCGACCAGCACGCGCTGCATCGTGCCGACTATGGCGGACGAGATCCGGCGCGCATGGGCGTCGGTCGCGGCCTGCAGCCGGCGCAGCCGCTCGAGCTTGAGCGACTGCGGCGTGTCGTCGGCGAGGTCGGCCGCCGGCGTGCCGGGGCGCGACGAGTAGACGAAGGAGAACGAACCGTCGAAGCCGATGTCCTCGATCAGGGCCATCGTCCGCTCGAAGTCGGCCTCGGTCTCGCCGGGGAAGCCGACGATGAAGTCCGAAGTGATCGACACGTCGGGCCGCGCCGCGCGCAGCCTGCGGATGATCGACTTGTACTCGAGCACGGTGTAGCCGCGCTTCA
>JAIYAG010000046.1 GCA_027489195.1 Burkholderiales bacterium
AAGCCACGCCAATCCACGCGACCCACCTGCACCTCCGCCTCTCGCGCGCCGACCGCCGCCTCGCCTGCGTCCACTTCCTGCACGCGCGCATCCAGCTGCTGCTGCAGTGCCGCCTGCTGCGCCTGCTGCTCCGCCGCCGCGCTCTCACGCGCGTCCACAGCCGCCGCAGCTGCTGCCGCCGCGGCCTCGCGCTCGGCCACCGCTGCCTCTGCCTGCGCCAGCTGAGACGCGCGGCCGTTGAGCTGCGCCGCGCGCGCGCTGAGCTGGCTGTCGCGATCGTCCAACTCAGTGGCACGCGTGGCCAGTGCAGAGTCGCGCAGGCCAAGGCTCTCACGCTGCGGTGGAGTGTTGATGTGGTGGTGTGGGCGGCAGGCGGGTGCGGGGTCGGGCGCGGTGACCGGATGCATGGTCCGGCAGGGTGCCACAGCTGTCTGCCCGGGTCTGGTCGGGTCTGCCGCGGCCCGGTCAGCGCGTCCGAGCCGCGCGCGCCGGCAGCGCCGCCAGGAAGGCCGCCACCTCCGGCCAGTACCCGGGATGCAGGTGGACGTCGTCGTGCGTGGCCTGCGGCAGGCGCAGCGTGCGCACGCGGCCGCCCCAGGCGGCGACCAGCCGCTCGCCGTGGGCCGGCGGCACGACCTCGTCGGCGCCGGCCAGGACGGCGAGCATCGGTGCATCGATCGACGGCGCACGCGACAGCGAGTCGAAGCGCTGCGTGACGAGGAACGCCAGCGCGGGCAGGTGGTGCCACGCGAGCGCCGCGACCGAATCGAAGGGCGTGGTCAGCACGACCCCGGCGACCGGCCGATGCGCCGCGACCCAGGTCGCGACACCGGTTCCCAGGCTTCGCCCCCAGAGCGCGATGCGCGCGGCATCGATGTCGGGGCGGGCGGCGAGCCAGTCGTGGACCGCGAGCGCGTCGCCGTAGAGCGTGGTCTCGCCAGGAACGCCGGTGCTCGCGCCATAGCCGCGATACGGGACCGCGAGCAGCGCGTGGCCGTCGAGGCGGTGCGCCTCGGCCAGCATCCAAGAGACGTCCTCGGCGTTGCCGCCGAAGTACACGATGGCCGGCAGCGGTCCGGTCCGCTGCGGCGGACGCCACAGCCATCCGCGCAGCACGGCGCCATCGCGCTCGATGCGCACCGGCTCGGCGTGTCGGGTCCGCGCGGTCGCCTGCCAGGCGGCCTCGTCGGTCGGCTGCGGGTGGTAGATGAACCGGCTGTCGGGATGGCATCCACCGAGGAGCAGAGTGCCCGCCACCCCGACCGCGGCGAGCGCGCGTCGCACGCCTGCCACGCGGTGCGTCGCGCTCAGCGCGGCCGCGCGCGAAAGCGACCGTCGCCGCTCGCCTCGACGCGCCCGTCTAGCACCATCTCGTCGAGGTGCGCGGCGATGGTCCGGCGCTCGGCGCAGTCGATCCACACCTCCTCGTAGCCGACCGGATACAGCAGGCGCATGCCGACCAGCTCGTCGAGCGTGCGCGGCGCGTCGCCGAGCATCCCGAGCAGCTTCGTCTCGCGCGCCTCGAGCGTCGCCGCGAAGGCCGCGAGCGCGCGTTCGAACGCCGGGCGCTCGGTGAACACGCCCTTGTGGTGGGAGGTGACCCAGGTCGAGGCCGGCACCTCGGCGACGCGGCGCAGCGTGCGCCGGAACGCGCCGAGTTCGGAGGTCGCGTCGCCGTAGTACGGGCCGAAGCTCGACAGGTCGATGTCGCCGATGAAGGCCACGCCCACCGGCTCGACCACCAGCACGCTGTGGCCCGCGGTATGGCCGGGCATGTGCACCGCATGCACCGACACGCCGCCACCGAGGTCCCAGCGTGCGCCGTCGGCGTAGGCCACCGCGTCCGGGCGCGGCGCGTAGTCGAAGTCGCGCTCGATCTTCGTTCGGAGCGCCGCGAGCACCGGCTCCGGATAGCCGTAGTGTCGCGACAGCCCGGCCCAGCTGCGCGCGGCCTCGACATCGGCCTCGTGCACGTGGACCGCGGCCCGCGGGATGCGGTGCAGCCCGGCCATGTGGTCCTCGTGCACGTGGCCGAGGATCGCGAGGTCGGCATCGTCGAAGGCGGCGCCGATGCGGTTCGACACCTGCGGCGTGTCGAACACCGCGAGCGTGTCGGCGCCGCGCACGACGACCTGGTTGCCGTCGGGGTACTTCCCGTTCTTGCCACCGAAGAACACGGTGACCGGACCGAAGGTGGCGCTGGGGGTGTCGGCGTGCATCGCGGGCGGGAGCAGGGCTGCGGAAGGGACCGTCATGCTACCCCCGTGCCGGCGCACGCCGCCCGGGCAGCGGCACCAGCCCGAGGGTCAGCGCGGTGCCGGCGAGGATCACCGCGCAGCCGGCGACCATGCGGGCGGTCACCGGCTCGCCGAGGTAGACGGCGGCCGAGGCCATCGCGACCAGCGGATTGAGGAAGGTGACCGAGGTGGCGCGCACCGCGCCGATCGCGCGCAGCAGCCTGAAGTACAGCAGGAAGCCGAAGCCGGACGAGGCGACACCGAGGAAGGCCACCTCGACCCAGGCACGCGGCCCGGGGTCGTGCGCCGGCCAGGCGAACCAGGCGAAGGGCGCGAGCGCCAGCGCCGAGACCCCGATGCTGCCGGTGGTGAGCGACAGCGCGTCGACGCCGGCGAGCCGCACCCGCGCGTAGTTCGAGGACACGCCCCAGAGCACCGTGACCGCCAGCGTCACCAGGATCGCGAGGCCCGCGGACTCCCGCACGCCGACCTTGTCCCAGACCAGCAGCGCGACGCCCGCCAGACCCACGGCCAGCCCGACCGCCCGGACCGGCGTGATGCGTTCGTGCAGCCACACCGCCGCCACCAGCGCGGCGAAGATCGGCGCCGAGGACTGCAGCACCGCGAGCATCCCGGCCGAGATCGACAGCGCGGCCCAGCCCAGGCCGGCGAACGGCACCGCGGTGAACGCGAGCCCGAACACCGCGATCTCGCGCCAGTGCCGGCGCATCGTCCCGAAGCCGCCCCGCCACAGGGTCAGCGGCAGCAGCACCAGCAGGCTGGCGAGCGCCATCCGCAGGAAGATCATCGGCATCGCGCCGAAGGCGGGTGCCGCCGAGCGCATGAAGAGGTAGGCGCCCCCCCAGAGCAGGGAGAGCAGCAGCAGCTGGGCGACGTGGGCGGGGCGCATCGGACCGCATTATCGGCGGGGGCGTCCTGCCATGCCCGTGCCGCATTGACCCCCGCGCCGGCGCCGGCCTATACTTACTGACTGAACGGTCAGTAACAAAGATGGACCCCGCCGACTCCACGTCCCCCGAGGCGCCCCACGCCCCGCGCTGGGAACGCCGCAAGGAAAGCCGCCCCGCCGAGCTGCTGGCCGCCGCGCTGGACCTGTTCGTCGAGCGCGGCTACGCCGCGACCCGGCTCGACGACATCGCCTCGCGCGCCGGCGTGTCCAAGGGCACGCTCTACCTGTACTTCGCCAACAAGGAAGAGCTCTTCAAGGCCCTGGTCCGCGAGAACATCGTCGTGCTGCTGGACCGGTTCCGCAGCGAGATCGCCGACTCCGACGCCCCCGCCACCCTGCTGATCGAGCAGTTCCTGCGCGGCTGGTGGCGCGACTTCGGCGCCACCCGCCTGGCCGGCATCGCCAAGCTGATCATGGCCGAGGCCGGTAACTTCCCCGAGGTCGCCCGGTTCTTCCACGACGAGGTGATCGAGCCGAACGGCGCGCTGCTGGGCTCGATCATCGGCCGCGGCATCGAGCGCGGCGAGTTCCGTCCGGTCGACGTCGAGACCGCGGCCCACCTGTGGATCGCCCCGCTCGTGATGAAGGCGATGTGGAGCCACTCCTTCGACCTGTGCCGGATCGCCGGCGCCTCGGTCGATCCCGAACGCCTGATCGACGCGCACCTCGACCTGATCAGGGCCGCCCTGCGCCCGGACCCCCGATGAAGCCTGCCCTCCTGATCTCCGCCGCGGTCGTCGTGGTCCTGGCCGCCGGCGGCGGATGGATGCTGCGCCAGCGGGCGGCCGCGCCGGCGCAGGCCCCGGCCCCGGCCGGGTCCGCGGCGGCCTCCCCCGCCACCGCCCAGGCCGCGATCGAGTTCGCCGCCGGCGACGTGATCACGCTCGCGCCGGTGACGGTCGCGAGGACGGTGCCGCTGACCGGCACGCTGCGGCCCGTCGACCAGACGGTGGTCAAGACGAAGGTGGCCGGCGAGCTGCGCGAGGTGCTGGTCCGCGAGGGCACGGCCGTGCGGCGCGGCCAGGTCGTGGCACGGCTCGACGCGACCGAGTACGAGGTGCGGGTGCGCGAGCGCGAGGCCAACCTGCGCTCGGCGGCCTCGCAGGTCGACCAGGCCAGGCGCACGCTCGAGAACACCCGCCAGCTGCACGACAAGGGCTTCGTCTCGCAGAGCGCGCTCGACCAGTCGCAGTCGGGCTGGGAGATCGCGGTGGGCAATCGCGACGCGGCCTCCGCGCAGCTCGCGCTCGCCCGCAAGGCGCTCGCCGACACGGTGATGAGCGCGTCCATCGACGGCGTGGTGTCCGAGCGCTTCGCCCAGGCCGGCGAGAAGCTGCCGATCGACGGCCGGGTGATGGCGGTGGTCGACCTCTCGCGCATGGAGATCGACGCACCGGTGCCGGCGGCCGAGATCGGCGCGGTGCGCGTCGGCCAGACCGTCGAGCTGCGCATCGAGGGCGTGGCCCGTTCGCAGCTCGGCCGGATCGTGCGCATCGCGCCGTCCACCCAGGCCGGCACGCGCTCGGTGCCGGTCTACATCGCGCTCGACAACCGCGACCCGTCGGTGCGCGCCGGGCTCTTCGCCCAGGGCACCCTGTCGGTCGAGACCCGAACGGGCGTCATCGCCGTGCCGCAGACCGCGATCCGCGATGCAGGCGCGCGCACCTTCGTCTACGCGATCGTCGACGGGCGGCTGGTCGAGCGCGAGGTCCGGCTCGGGCTGCGCGACGAGACCTCGGGCACCGCGCGCATCGAGGTGCTCGACGGCCTCGCCGCCGGCGAGCGCATCGTCGCGGCCAACCTCGGCGCGCTGCGCGCCGGCGCCCCGGTGCGCATCGCACCCGCGCCGGGCCAGGGCGGCCCGGGCGATGCCTCGGCCCCGCCGGGGAGCGTGTCCGCGGCGCCCGCCGCCGCGACCGCCAGCCGCTGAGGCCGACCGGACACCGACATGTGGTTCACCCGGGTCTCGATCAACAACCCCGTGCTGGCGACGATGATGATGCTCGCCTTCGTCGTGCTCGGGCTGTTCTCGTACAACCGCCTCGCGGTCGACCAGTTCCCGGACGTCAGCTTCCCGGTGGTGGTGGTGCAGACCGAGTACCCGGGCGCCTCGCCCGAGATCGTCGAGTCCGACGTGACCCGCCGCATCGAGGAGCAGGTCAACACCGTCAGCGGCATCAACCGGGTCTCCTCGCGCTCCTACGAGGGCGTCTCGGTGGTGATCGTCGAGTTCGACCTGCTGACCGAGCCGGCCCGCGCGGCGCAGGACGTCCGCGAGAAGGTCGCGCTGGTTCGCGCGGCCTTCAAGAAGGAGGTCAAGGAGCCGATCGTCTCGCGCTTCAACCCCGACGACCAGCCGGTGATCTCGCTCGCGGTCCAGTCGCCGACGCGCGACGCGCGCGAGCTCACCACGCTCGCCGAGCAGGTGGTCAAGCGGCGCATCGAGAATGCCCGCGGCGTCGGCCGCGTGACCGTGGTGGGCGGCGTGCGGCGCGAGGTGCAGATCGTGCTGCGCCCGGCCGAGATGGAGGCGCTGAAGGTCGGTGTCGACCAGATCCTCGTCGCGCTGCGCAACGAGAACCAGGAGCTGCCCGCCGGCAGCATCGTCACCCGCGAGCGCGAGCAGTCGGTGCAGATCCGCGGGCGCCTGAAGGCGGTGGCCGACTTCGAGCGCATCGTCGTGGCCCGCCGCGGCGGCCAGCCGGTCTATCTCGGGCAGGTGGCGCGCGTGGTCGACGGCCAGGAGGAGCGCGAGTCGCTCGCCACCGTCGACGGACAGCGCGCGATCTCGCTCGACGTCGTCAAGGCCCAGGGCGAGAACACCATCGAGGTGGTGGACAACGTGCGGCGCATCGCCGCCGAGCTGCAGAAGCAGCTGCCCCCCGACGTGAAGCTCGGCGTGGTGCGCGACCAGTCGACCTCGATCCGCAACTCCGTGAAGGGCGTGCAGCGCAACATCATCGAGGGCGCGATCCTCACGGTCGCGATCGTGTTCCTGTTCCTGTCGTCGTGGCGCTCCACCGTCATCACGGGCCTGACGCTGCCGATCTCGCTGATCGGCACCTTCCTCGTGATGTACGCGATGGGCTTCACCCTCAACCTGGTGACCCTGCTCGCGCTGTCGATCTGCGTGGGCCTGCTGATCGACGACGCGATCGTGGTCCGCGAGAACATCGTGCGCCACCAGGCGATGGGCAAGCACCATCGCCTGGCCGCCCTCGAGGGCACCGCCGAGATCGGCCTGGCGGTGACGGCCACCACCTTCACCATCGTCGCGGTGTTCCTCCCGGTCGGCTTCATGGGCGGGATCATCGGCAAGTTCTTCAAGCAGTTCGGCGTGACCGTGGCCTTCGCGGTGATGCTGTCGATGTTCATCAGCTTCACGCTCGACCCGATGCTCTCGGCGGTGTGGCCGGACCCGGACGCCGAGGGCGCCAAGGGCACGGGGCCGGTGGCGCGCCTGCTGCGCGGCTTCGAGCGCGTGATGCGCCGGCTCGAGGACGGCTATGTCGCGGTGCTGCGCTGGGGCCTGGCGCACCGCTGGACGACGATCGGCGGGGCCGTGCTCACGCTGGTGGCGGCGCTCGCGATGGCCCGCACGATCGGCTCGGAGTTCGTGCCGCAGCCCGACAACAACGAGATGTACCTGCAGTTCTACACGCCGGTGGGCTCCTCGCTCGAGCTCACCGCCGACAAGGCGCGCCAGGTCGATGCCGCGCTGCGCGAGTTCCCCGAGGTGGTGTTCACCTACGCGACGGTGAACACCGGCGCCACCCAGGGCAAGAACTACGCGACGGTGTTCGTGCGCCTGAAGGACCGCAAGGAGCGCACGCGTTCGGTCAAGCAGTTGGTGGCGCCGGTGCGCGAGCGCATCGAGCGCGTGGCCGGCATCACCATCACCAACCTCGGTGTGTTCAGCACCTTCGGCAACAAGCAGATCGAGGTCAGCGTCCAGGGCCCCGACCAGCGCCAGCTCGAGTCGCTCGCCGCGCTCGCGGTGGCCGAGATCCGGCAGGTGCCGGGCATCGTCGACCTGGACACCAGCTCCAAGCCGGCCAAGCCGACGATCGCCGTCGAGATCGACCGCGCGCTCGCCTCGGACCTCGGCGTGGGCGTCGCGCAGGTGGGCGGCGCGCTGCGTCCGCTGCT
Source organism: Burkholderiales bacterium (assembly GCA_027489195.1). GTDB lineage: Bacteria > Pseudomonadota > Gammaproteobacteria > Burkholderiales > Burkholderiaceae_E > UBA4615. The sequence goes on from JAIYAG010000046.1 coordinate 7,357, forward strand.
CGCCGGCGAGGTGGCCAGCACCTGGAAGGCGCCCGACGACGAGAACTACGACGTGCGCATCCGCCTGCCGCTCGAGGGCCGGCGCGACGTCGAGGACCTCGCGCGGCTGACCGTCGCCTCCGCCCTGCCCGACGCCGACGGCGCGCCGCGGATGGTGCCGCTGCGCCAGGTCGCCAAGCTCGTCGCCTCCGAGGGTCCGACCCAGATCAACCGCAAGAACCTCACCCGCGAGATCGCGATCACCGCCAATGTCTACGGCGCGGCGCCCGGCACGGTCGGCCTCGAGATCCAGCGGCGCCTGAAGACGGTGACGCTGCCGCCGGGCTATGCGTTCGTCACCGGCGGCGCCACCAAGGACATGCAGGAGAGCTTCGGCTTCGCGCTGCAGGCGCTGCTGCTGGCCGTCGTGTTCATCTACATGATCCTCGCCTCGCAGTTCCGCAGCTTCATCCAGCCGGTGGCGATCATGGTGTCGCTGCCGCTGTCGCTGATCGGCGTGATGGTGGCGCTGCTCGCCTGGCGCTCGACGCTGAACATGTTCTCGGTGATCGGCTTCATCATGCTGATGGGCCTGGTGACGAAGAACGCGATCCTGCTGATCGACTTCGCGAACCAGCAGCGCCGCGCCGGCATGGCGCGGGCGCAGGCGCTGCTCGCCGCCGCCGAGATCCGGCTGCGCCCGATCCTGATGACGACGCTGGCGATGGTCTTCGGCATGCTGCCGCTGGCGGTCTCGACGACCGAAGGCGCCGAGCAGCGCGCGCCGATGGCGCATGCGGTGATCGGCGGCGTGATCGCCTCGACGCTGCTGACCCTGCTGGTGGTGCCGGTGCTGTACACGCTGCTCGACGACCTGGCGGCCCGCATCGGCGGCCGGCGTGCGGACGAGCCGGTAGAATCGCTGCCTTCGGCCTGACGCAAGAGGACCCCCCGCCATGGACATCGAACGCGCCCGCTTCAACATGATCGAGCAGCAGATCCGGCCTTGGAACGTGCTCGACCAGGACGTCCTCGACCTGCTGTCGGTCGTGCACCGCGAGGACTTCGTGCCGCCGGCCTACCGGGGCATGGCCTTCGTCGACATGGAGGTACCGCTGACCGTCGGCGGCCAGGCGACCGGGGAGTTCATGCTCGCCCCGAAGGTCGAGGCGCGGCTCCTGCAGGAACTCGAAGTGCGACGCCACGAGTCGGTGCTGGAGATCGGCGCGGGCTCGGGGCACATGGCGGCGCTGCTCGCGCACCGGGCCCGGCACGTCGACACGCTGGAGATCGATGCCGGCCTCGTGCGCTTCGCGACCGAGAACCTCGCCCGGGCCGGCGTCGGCAACGTCACCGTGCGCCAGGCCGACGGTGCGGATCCGAACGGCAACCTGCCCTCGTACGACGTGATCGTGCTGTCCGGCTCGGTGCCGGTCGTCCCGGAGCGCCTGCTCGCCAAGCTCAACGCCGGCGGGCGCCTGGTCGCGATCGTCGGCGACGAGCCGGTGATGCACGCCGTGATCGTGAGCCGCGCCCAGGGCGGCGGGTTCACGACGCGCATGCTGTTCGAGACGGTCGCGCGCCCGCTGCGCGGCTTCGTCGGCCGCAGCGCCTTTCGCTTCTGAACCCGGGACCGGCACGCATGCGAACCCTCTCTGCGCCCGAGCTCGCCGACTGGCTCGCAGACGCCTCGCGGCCGGCGCCACTGGTGCTCGACGTGCGCGAGCCCTGGGAGGTCGCGACGGTCGCGCTGCCCGGTGCGGTGGCGATCCCGATGGGCCAGATCACGACGCGCGCCGACGAGCTCGACGCAGCGCGTCCGGTGGTCTGCCTGTGCCACCACGGCATGCGCAGCCTGCAGGTGGCCGGCTACCTCGAGCGGCGCGGATTCTCCGATGTCTGGAACCTGACGGGCGG
>JAIYAG010000550.1 GCA_027489195.1 Burkholderiales bacterium
CACACGCGGCGCGGCACGCCGGCGGGGGCCAGCAGCAGCGCGCAGCCGGCGCTGGTCGCCAGCAGCACCGCGAGGTCCGGCCGGGGCACGGCGATCGACGCCCACGGCCAGGCGGCGATCGACTGCAACACGTCGAGGAGCATCGAGGTCAGCACGGCTGCCGGCAGGACGAGCGCCGAGGCGAGCGTCGGCGAGACGAGCGCGAGCGCGCCTCCGGCCAGCGCGAGCGGCGTGATCACCGCGCTCACGAGGGGGATCGCGACGGCGTTGGCCAGCGGTCCGACGAGCGAGACCGACGCGAAGAACCAGGCGCCGAGCGGCAGCAGCGCGACCGTGGCGGCCCATTGCGTGCGCAGCGCCGCGCCCAACGCGCGCACGACCCGCCCTTCCTGCATCCGGGTGCCGGCGTTGACCCAGACGATCGCCGCCACCGCGCCGAACGACAGCCAGAAGCCGGCCGACAGCGGCGCCCAGGGATCGAGCAGCACGATGGCAGTGGCCGCCGCGCCGAGCGCGGCGCCGATCGAGCCGGTGCGCCCGCCGACGATCAGCAGCGCCACCGTGGCCAGCATGAAGCAGGTCCGCTGCGCGGGGATGCCCCAACCCGCGAGGCCCGCGTAGGCGAAGGCCACCGCGACGGCGACGAGCAGGCGCGCGGCCTTGGCCGGCAGGTGGAGCGCCAGACCTGCACGCGCGAGGCACCGCCTTCGCCAGCACCATGCCGCAGCGATGCCGCCCAGGCTGGCGACCATCGTGATGTGCAGGCCCGAGATCGACATCAGATGCGAGACCCCGGTCTGGTTGAACACCGTCCAGAGCGCGGGCTCGATCGCAGCCTGCTCGCCGATCGCGAGCGCGGCGAGCACGCCGGTCTCGCGCGCCCGACCCGGGCCGGCCGCCTCGCGCAGCGCGTCGCGGATCGCGCCGCGCAGTCGCTCGCGGAGCAGTGCCGGCTCGTCGACGCGCGCGTCGAGCAGGCGGCCGGCGCGCACGGTGCCGACCGCGCCGATGCCCTCCTCCAGCCAGCGCAGCTCTCGGTCGAAGGCCCCGGGATTGACCGTCGCGTGCGGGCGCTTCAGACGGACCGTCAGGACCCAGCGCTGCGCGGGACGCACCGGTGCGAGCTCGGCCCCCGCGCGCCTCGGGTCCGACTGCCAGGACAGCTGCAGCCTCGGGGGCAGCGCGCAGCCCGCCTCGCCCGGCCCGTCCCCGCGTCCCGCTGTGTCCGCTGCGGCCGTTTCGCTGGGCGTCACGTCATCGGCACCCGCGCGCCGCGGATCGGCGGGCCCCGAGGCGGACCCCGATCCGGACGAAGCCGACTCGCAGCCCTCGACACGAAAGCCGAAACGCTGGCCGCGCTGGAGCGCGCCGGGCAGTTCGTCGACGACGCCCCGCACCGTGAGCTCGCGCCCCTCGAGCGCCGCCGGCAGTCGCTCCGAGAGCCTGCGGTCGGCACGCTCCGCGGCCAGCGTCCAGGCGCCCGCTGCCGCAGCCGCCACCACGAGTGCCGCGGCGAGCCTCGGCCGGTGCCCCCACGCCCGGGCCCCCGCGAGCGCGGCCAGGGCGGCGAGCAGCGCCCCGGCCATGCGCCAGCCCGGCGCCGGCAGCGTCGCTCGGGTCTGCAGCAGGAGCACCGCACCGACCACCGCCGGGGCGAGCGACCAGGACAGCGGCGATCGGACCATCGTGCCCGATGCTGCGGCCGCAGCGGGCCGGGGACAATCGGACGGGAGGACTAAGCCGACCGGCCTTGCGACGAGCGCGCGTCGAGCGCAGGCAGCACCCGCGCCGCGTTCGCGCCGGTCCGAGCGACCGCGTCCTCGAGCGGGATCCCGCGCAGCGCTGCGAACACCGCCGCGATCCGCGGCAGCTCGCCGGGCTCGTTGCGCTGGCGCCAGCGCCACTCGGGCGCGATGTCGGGCGCGTCGGTCTCGAGCACCACCGACTCGATCGGCACGGCCGCGGCCAGGCGCCGGATCTGCAGCGCGCGCGGATAGGTCATCGCGCCGCCGAAGCCGAGCGCGAAGCCCAGCCCGGCGAACATCTCGGCCTGCTGCGCGCTGCCGTTGAAGGCGTGCGCGATGCCGCCGACGGGCCGCAGGCGGCGCAGCTGCTTGAGCACGGCGTCCTGCGAGCGGCGCACGTGCAGGATCACCGGCAGCCCGAACTCCACGGCGATGCGCAGCTGCCCGACGAAGAAGCGCTCCATCCGCTCGCGATCGAGGCCGGGCACGAAGTGATCGAGGCCGATCTCTCCGATCCCGACGAAGCACGGATCGCCGACGGCGGCCGCGACCGCGCCGCGCAGCACCTCGAGGTCGGCGTCCTGCGCGCGATCGACGTACATCGGGTGGATGCCCAGCGCATAGCGCACGCATGCGTGTCGAGCGGCCAGGGCCGCCACCGCGTCGAAGTCGAACGCGCCGACCGAGGGCACGACGATCCGCTCGACCCCGCCCGCGACCGCCCGCTCGACCACGGCATCGCGGTCCGCATCGTATTCGGCGGCATCGAGATGGCAGTGGGTGTCGACGAGCATGGAGCCGCCCCGCACGCGCCGCTCAGGCCGGGCCGAGACGCCCTTCGCGCAGCGCCAGCATCCGGTCGGCACGGCCGGCGAGCTCGAGGTCGTGCGTGACGACGACGAACGCGGTGCCGCGCTCGCGGCTCAGGCGCTCGATCAGGTCGAACATCAGGCGGGCGGTGCCGCGGTCGAGGTTGCCGGTCGGCTCGTCGGCCAGCACGCAGACCGGATCGGTGACCAGCGCCCGCGCGAGCGCGACCCGCTGGCGCTCGCCGCCGGACAGCATGCCGGGCAGATGCTCGAGGCGCCCGGACAGTCCGACCTCGGCCAGCATGGCCGCCGCGCGCCGCGCCGCCTCGGCCGGCGGCATCCGGCGGATGCGCAGCGGCATCGCGACGTTCTCGAGCGCGGTGAACTCCGGGAGCAGGTGATGGAACTGGTAGACGAAGCCGAGCAGGCGGTTGCGCGCATCGCCACGCTGCGACTCGGTCATGCGGTCGAGTCGCGCACCCATCAGCCGGACCTGCCCCTCGCTCGACGCATCGAGCCCGCCGAGCAGATGCAGCAGCGTGCTCTTGCCGGATCCGGACGCGCCGACGATCGCGACCCGCTCGCCGCGGGCGACGTCGAGGTCCACGCCCTGCAGCACGGTGAGGCTGGCCGTGCCGGACTGATATCGCTGGACGAGACCGCGGCAGGCCAGCACCGGCCCGCGCTCGTCGGCCTCGGTGACGCCGGCCGCGGCCGCGCTCACGCCCGCTCCGGCCCGGTCATTCATAGCGCAGCGCCTCGGCCGGCCGCACGCTCGCCGCCCGCAGGCTCGGGTAGATCGTCGCCGCGAACGCCAGCACGCTCGAGGTCAGGCCGATGGTGATCACGTCCGACCAGTGCAGGTCGCTCGGCAGGTAGCTGATGAAGTACACGCCCGAGGGCAGCACCTGGAAGCCGAACAGCCGCTCGATCGACCCCACCACCGGTCCCACGTTGAGGGCCAGCAGCGTGCCGAGCGTGACGCCGATCAGCGTGCCGAGCAGGCCGACCAGCGCGCCCTGCACGACGAAGACCGCCATGACCGAGCGCGGCGCGGCACCGAGGGTGCGCAGGATCGCGATGTCGCTGCGCTTGTCGGTGACGGTCATCACCAGCATCGACACCAGGTTGAAGGCCGCGACCGCGACGATCAGCGTGAGGATGATGAACATCATCCGCTTCTCGATCTGCACCGCGGCGAACCAGTTGCGGTTCTCCCGCGACCAGTCGCGCGCATACAGGCTCGGGTCGAGCGTGCGCATCAGCTCGCCCGCGATGCGGGGCGCCTCCTGCATGTCGGTCGTGCGCAGGCGCAGGCCCGAGACCCCTTCGACGCGAAAGAGCTTGGCGGCGTCGTCGAGCGCGGTCAGCACCAGGGTCGCGTCGTACTCGAAGTGGCCCGATTCGAAGATCGCGACCACGGTGAACTGCCGCACGCGCGGCACGACGCCCGCGGGCGTCACCGTGCCCTGCGGTGCGATCAGCGCGATCCGGTCGCCGAGCTCCACGCCCACCTGGCGGGCGAGCACCCGTCCGATCGCGATGCCGAACTCGCCCGGCACCAGCGAGTCGAGGCGGCCCTGGACGACCTGCGTGCCGAGCTCCGAGACCTTGGGCTCGAGTGCCGGATCGATCCCGCGGACCAGCACGCCGCGCACGCTGTCGTCGCGCGTGAGCATCGCCTGCCCCGACACGTAGGGCGCCCCCGCGACGATCCTCGGATCGCGGCGGGTCTGCTCGAGCACCGCCGGCCAGTCGAGCATCGGCTTGTCGGTGGCGATCACCTCGATGTGGGAGAGCACCGACAGCATCCGGTCCCGGACTTCCTTCTGGAAGCCGTTCATCACCGACAGCACGACGATCAGTGCGGCCACGCCGAGGGCGATGCCGGCGACCGACAGCGCGGAGATGAAGGAGATGAAGCCGTTGCGCCGGCCCGCACGCCGTCCGCTGAGCGTATAGCGCAGGCCGACGGCGAGCTCGAACGGAACGTTCACGTAAGGGGGTGTCGGGTGAGGTCGGAGGGACCCGCGAACGGGACGGCGCAGTGTGCCACAACCGCTTCGGGCGCCTCTCGGGCCGCCCGCCCCACCCCGGTAGAATGGGCCGATGGACCCTCGCCACCGCGCGCCGCGGCCGCCGCGATGAGCGCGTCCGCCCCCACGCTGCTGCTGCCCGCTTCGCTCGCCGACCCCACCTGGCTGGGTGCGGACCGGCTCGCGGCGCTCGCGTCCGAGCCGGGCTGGGCCGCCCTGTCCCGCCGGGCCCGTGCGATCGATCAGGACGGGCCCGAGGACCGGCCGTCCTCGGACCCCGGCCACGAGCGCTGGCTGCGCCGGCGGCTCGGACTGCCCGCGGACGCGGCCCTGGCGGCCTGTGCGGCCCTGGCGGACGGCGTGGCGCAGGCCGCCTGGCGCGTCGACCCGGTTCATCTGCACGTCGGTCGCGACCACCTGGTGCTGACCGATCCGGGCCTGCTCGCGCTGTCGGACGATGCGGCCGCCGAACTGGCCCGCGCGGTGGCCCCGCTGTTCGCCGAGGACGGGCTCGCGCTCGAGGCCCGCAGCCCGAGCCGCTGGTACCTGCGCGAACTCGACCCGCAACGGCCGCTGCGCCTGTGCACCCGACCGCTCGCCGGCGCGGTCGGGCGCAACATCGATGCCTGGCAGCCGACCGGCGAGGACGCGCGGCGCTGGCGCCGGCTCGTCAACGAGGTGCAGATGACCTGGCACACGCATCCGGTCAACGCGCGGCGCGAGGCCGAGCGCCTGCCGACGGTCAACAGCCTCTGGATCGAGGGCCGCGTGCCCGCTGTGGGTACCGGCGCGCAGGCGGCCGCGCGCCTGGCGGTCCGCGACGCCGGCGGGCTGCTCGAGGTCGAAACCGACGACGGCCCGCTGATCGTCGACGACCGACTGCTCGCCGCGCAGCTGGCCGGCGATCCGCAGCGCTGGGTCGAGTCCTGGCGGGCGCTCGATGCGTCGGCGTTCTCGTCGATGGCCCGCGCCGAAGGCCGCTGGCACGGCGGCGCGCGGCTGGTGCTCGCCGGCGACGCCGGCTGGCGCGAGCTCGTGATCGCGCCGCGCGCCGACTGGCGGTTCTGGCGGCGCCCGGATGCGGCCGCGCTGCTCGCCGAGCCGGGCGCCACGCGATGAACCGCGCCTGCCGCGCATGATCGCCCCGCCTCGCCTCGCGCTGCGCCGCGTCGATCCGCGCGCGCTCGCCAACCTCACCGCAGCCGGCGTCTCGCCACTGATGGCGCGCCTCTATGCCGGGCGCGGCATCGAGGGCGCCGGCTCGGTCGGCGGCGGTCCGGCGGACCTGATCCCGCCGCAGGCGCTGCGCGGTGCCGCCGACGCGGCCCGCCTGCTCGCCGACGCGATCGCAGCGCGCCGCCGCCTGCTGGTCGTCGGCGACTACGACTGCGACGGCGCCACCGGCGTCGCGGTCGGCGTGCTCGGCTTGCGGATGATGGGCGCGGTGGTCGACTACCTCGTGCCGAACCGCTTCGACCACGGCTACGGCCTGACGCCGGAGATCGTCGACGTCGCGCTCGCGCATCCGCGGCTGGGCCGTCCGGACGTGCTCATCACCGTCGACAACGGCATCGCGAGCCTCGAGGGCGTGGCCCGGGCGCGGGCCGCAGGGCTGCAGGTCGTCGTGACCGACCACCATCTGCCCGGTTCGACGCTGCCCGCGGCCGACGCGCTGGTGAACCCGAACCAGCCGGGCTGCACCTTCCCCAGCAAGAACCTGGCGGGCGTCGGCGTGATGTTCTACGTGCTGGTCGCGCTGCGCGCCGAGCTGCGCGCGCGGAATGCATGGTCCGGTCGCAGCGAGCCGCCGCTCGCCGAGCTGCTCGACCTGGTCGCGCTCGGCACGGTCGCGGACGTCGTCCGGCTGGACCGCAACAACCGGCTGCTGGTCGCGGCCGGCCTGAAGCGGCTGCGCGCCGGCCGTGCGCGGCCCGGCCTGCTCGCGCTCCTGCGGCTGGCCGGACGCGAGCCGCGCGAGGTCGGCAGCCTCGATCTGGGCTTCGCGCTCGGGCCGCGCATCAACGCAGCCGGCCGCCTCTCCGACATCTCCATGGGCGTCGAGTGCCTGCTGGAACAGGACGAAACCCGCGCCGCCGAACTCGCCGAGCGGCTCGACGAGATGAACCGCGAGCGCCGCGAGATCGAGACCGACATGCGCGACGAGGCGCTCGCCGACGTGGGCGAGCCGGATCCGGCCTGCCGCACGCTCGTGGCCTTCCGTCCCGGCTGGCACCAGGGCGTGATCGGCCTGGTCGCCTCGCGCCTCAAGGAGCGGCACGGGCGCCCGACGCTCGCGCTCGCGCGCGACGAGCGCGTGCCCGGCACGCTGAAGGGGTCGGGGCGATCGATTCCCGGCGTCCATCTTCGCGACGTGCTCGATCTCGTCGACCGCCGGGCCCCGGGGGTGCTGATGCGCTTCGGCGGCCACGCGATGGCCGCCGGCCTGACGATGGCCGAGGACGGGCTCGCCCGGTTTTCGGAGGCCTTCGAGGCGGCGGTGCGCGAGCTCGCCGACCCGGCCTCGTTCTCGCCGGTGCTCGAGACCGACGGGCCGCTCGCCGCCGACGAGCTCAACGTCGGCACCGTCGCCGAGATCGACCACGAGGTCTGGGGCCAGGGCTTTCCCCCGCCGCTGTTCGCCGATCGCTTCGAGGTGCTGTCGCAGCGGCTGATCAAGGACCGGCATCTGAAGCTCGAGCTGCGGCTCGGGACCCGCAGGGTGGCGGCGATCGCCTTCGGCCGGACCGAGCCGGTCGAGCGCGAGGCGCTGCTCGCCTACCAGCTCCAGCGCGACACCTGGCAGGGCGCCGACGGCGTATCGCTGATCGTGAGGCACTTCGACACAATTTCGGGGCCGAAGCGCTGAGCCTGCGTGACTTTTCCGATCCGCACCCGCACCGTGCGCCCCTAGACTCGCGGCATGGCTGCTTCGCTCTATCTCAAGCACTTCTCCCTGACGGGCGCACCGTTCCCGGTGACGCCCGATTCGGACGCCTATTACACCGGCGGAAGCCGGCGCGCCACGGTCGACGCGGCCCTGCACGTGCTGCGCAACGAGCGCGGGATCGTCAAGATCGTCGGCGAGCCCGGCACCGGCAAGACGACGCTGTGCCGCCACATCGGCCGTGCGCTCGGCCGCCAGTTCACCGTCCTCTACAGCTGCGACCCCACCCTGTCGGGTGATCAGGTCTGGTTCGCCCTCGCCGACGCGATGCGCCTCGAGGTCAGTCGCGAGGACCCCGAGGACGCCGCGCTGCGCGTGCGCCGTCGCCTCGGACAGCTCCACGACGCCGGGCGTCCGGTGGTCTTCCTGCTCGACGAGGCGCATGCGATGCCGCCCGAGACGCTCGAGCAGATCCGCCTGCTGTCGCAGCGCGACGTCGGGCCCGAGACCTTCCGGATCGTGCTGCTCGGCCCGGAGGAGCTCGATCACAACCTGGCACTGCCGGGCATGGATGCGCTGCGCTCGCGGATCGCCCACAGCGTGCGCCTCAAGCGCCTGACGACGAGCGACGTCGCCGAGTACCTGAACTTCAAGATGCGGGCCTGCGGCTGGTCGGGCGATCCGGTGTTCGCCGGCACCGGCGTGCGAGCGATCGCCAAGCTCTCGGGCGGCGTGCCCCGTCGCATCAACGTGCTGGCCGACAAGGCCCTGCTGGCGGCCGCGATGGCGCGTCGCCACACCGTGAGCGCGCGCGACGTCGCCACGGCCGCGGCCGAGGTGCGCCTGTCGCGCAACGCCAGCGCGCCCTCGCCCTGGCTGATCGGCGCCGGCGCGTTCGCCGCCGGCGTGATCGCGACCGTGCTGATCGGCGCGGTCGCCGCCAAGGCCGGCTGGCGGCCGCTGTCGTCGGGGCCGCAGGTCGTCGCCGTGCCCGCCGCCGCGACCCCGGCACCGATGTCGCCGGCACAGGTGGCGCCGGCCCTCCGTCCCTCGGCGACGGCACCGTCTGCGGCAGGGTCCGCCACCCCGGCGGCACCCGTGGCCCGCCCGACGAGCGCGCTGCCGCAGACCGGCGGCGGCGTGCTGCAGCCGCTGCGCCCGGCTCCGGCCTCCGGCTCGCCCGCGACCACCGGCCTGCCCGGCCGTGACCCCGGCGACCTGTCGCTCACCACCGCGCCCGCGGCCGAGCTGTCGGCCCCGCGCTGGCGCCAGGACGCGCGCCCGCCCGCGCCGACCCGCTGAGCCCGGGCCCGCGCGGCGGGCCGCCCTGGTGCCGCGGCTACAATCTCGGGTTGTCCCGCGCGCCCACGCGCGATGCGCGCGCCCGCCGCTGACGGCGTCCGCGCCCGCCTACCCGATGCGAGCCCTCCGATGGATGCAGAACGCCTCAACCAGACCCAGTCGCTGATCGACGACCTCCGTGCGCGCCTCGGCGAGCTCCGGAGGTATCTTTGACTACGATCTGAAGAAGGAACGGCTCGAGGAGGTCAGCGAGCGCCTCGAGGCACCCGACATCTGGAACGACCCGAAGCTCGCCCAGGAGCTGGGCCGCGAGAAGAAGTCGCTCGAGACGGTGGTCGTGGGCATCGCCTCGATCGAGACGGGCCTGGTCGACGGCGACGAGCTGTTCGGCATGGCGCGCGAGGAAGGCGACGAATCGATGCTGCTGTCCGTCGAGTCGGACGTGGCCGGTCTGCGCGAGCGCGTCGAGGCGCTGGAGTTCCGCCGGATGTTCTCGGGCGAACTCGACGCCAGCCCCTGCTTCGTCGAGATCCAGTCCGGCGCCGGCGGCACCGAGGCCCAGGACTGGGCGCAGATGCTGCTGCGCCAGTACCTGCGCTACTGCGAGCGCAAGGGCTTCACCGTCGAGGTGCTCGAGGAGTCGGCCGGCGAGACCGCCGGCATCAAGGGCGCGACCCTCCGCGTCGACGGCGACCACGCCTACGGCCACCTGCGCACCGAAACCGGCGTGCACCGGCTGGTGCGCAAGTCGCCCTTCGGCGCGGGCGACATGCTCCAGACCTCGTTCGCCTCGGTCTACGTCTACCCCGAGGTCGACGACTCGATCGAGATCGAC
>JAIYAG010000142.1 GCA_027489195.1 Burkholderiales bacterium
AGAAGGCACGCCACGACGGTACCGGCGGCACGGCGCAGTTCCCGGTCAAGCGTGTCGGCAAGGCGTTCTCCACGGTGCCGGTCGTTGCACCGTCGTCGGTGTCGCCCTTTGCCGGCGCCGAGCTGTACGTCGAGGTCCAGGGGCGGAACATCTCGATGCGCGCCGCCTCCAACAGCGGCCTGTCGGACGACGTGCGCGACATGCAGGTGCGCGTGCGCGTCTGCGACCCGGCATTGCCCGAGACAGCCACGCTGTGCACGGTCTACACCAAGCCCGCGGCCGCGGCCGGCACCGACAAGCAGATCCTCAAGCCGACCGGGCTGATCCAGGACAACGCCCTCGCGGTGCGCTTCGGCGCGATGGGCTACCTGCTCGATGGCAGCCCGTACCGCGACGGCGGCGTGCTGCGCTCGCGGATGAAGTTCGTCGGCCCCTCGGCCCCGGAGCTCGGCAGCGACGGCACGCGTTCGAACGTCGCCCGCGAGTGGGACCCCCAGACCGGGATCTACCTGACCAACCCCGACGCCGCCGATGCCTCGACGACCAACGCGAACTACGGGCTGTCCGGCGTGGACGCGGTCACGCAGAGCGGCGTGATCCAGTACCTGAACCGCTTCGGGCGCCGCAACGGCTACAAGAGCTTCGACCCGGTCAGCGAGATGGTGTACGAGTCGCTGCGCTACTTCCGCAACATCGGGCCCACCCCCGAATACACCGACATGGGGCTCACCGGCGGCACCGCCGGCCACAAGGTCGACGGCTTCCCGGTGATCACCGCCTGGGACGATCCGCTGGCGCCGCCGGACGGCTTCACCGGGGTCAGCGAGTGGTGCCCGAAGAACTTCATCGTCGGCATCTCCGACGCGAACACCCACAAGGACAAGCGGCTGCCCGGCAACACCGCGACCGACAGCGAGTCGGCGGCCCAGCCGTCGAACCCGGACGCCGGCTACAACGTGGTCACGCTGCTGAGCGAGATCATCTCGACCGAGCTGTCCAACGAGGGCGTGCAGCTGCGCAACGCCAGCGGCGGCACGCTGACCTCGGGCTCGGTCAACTGCTGCAACGGCTCGGCCTACCTGGCCTCGCTCGCCTACTGGGCCAACACCCGCGACATCCGGCCCGACGACGAGCGCGTGCAGACCCGCGGCAAGCAGACGGTGCGGACCTTCTTCGTCGACGTGCGCGAGTCGGGCAGCTGGGGCACGGGCGTGTCGCGCAGCGATCCGAAACGCCGCAACCAGCTGTGGGTGGCCGCCAAGTACGGCGGCTTTCGCGACCTCAACAACAACGGCCGGCTCGATGCGGGCGACGCGATCGCCGACGAGAACCGCGACGGCACGATCGACGTGAAGGACGTCTGGGACCGCAACGGCGACCTGCTGCCCGACACCTGCTTCGGGGCGGGCACGCCCGAGGCCCTGGTCGACGGCCTGCGCGGCGCGTTCCGCTCGATCCGCGCCGAGATCGCCTCGAGCGCCGGCGTCGGCGTGTCGACCCGCTCCATCGAGCTGCAGACCGACACCGGCCTCTACCGCGTCACCTACGATCCGAGCAGCTGGTCGGGCTCGGTCGCGGGCTTTCGCTACGGCGGGTTCGACGCCGCCTCGGGCGACATCTCGGCGACCCGCGTGTGGGATGCCGCCGAGCGCATCGCCGCGCAGGACTGGAACGGCGGCCGGCGCATCGTCACGATGGCCTCCAGCCTCGATCCGGTCTCGCCGTCGTTCGGCGGCGGCGTGCCCTTCCGCTGGAACGCGCTCGGTGCGGCGCAGCAGGCCGCGCTCGGCAGCAGCGATGTGCTGGAATGGCTGCGCGGCCGCCAGGACGTGAGCTCGCTCCGGCTGAGGATCCGCCGCGACGACGCGACCAACGCGGTGCGCCCGTCGGTGCTCGGCGACGTGGTCGACTCCGAGGCGCGCTACGTGGGCGCGCCGCAGGGCCGGCTGAGCGATGTCTGGAACCCCGGCTACGAGGCCTTCCGCGCTCGCTGGCAGTCGCGCCGAGGCGTGCTCTACGTGGGCGCCAACGACGGCATGCTGCACGCCATCGACGCCTCGATCGATGCGAGCACCGCCACCGGCGGCACCGAACTGTTCGCCTACGTGCCGTCGTTCGTCTACGCCGGGCCCACCGCGCCCGAGGTCGACGGCCTGCGCGCGCTGGCCGACATCGACTACGTGCACCGGAACTACGTGAACGCCACCCCCTGGGTCGGCGACGTGGACTTCGGCCGCACCCACGGCGGCGCCGGCAGCGCCGACTGGCGGACCGTGCTGGTGGGCGGACTCGGCAAGGGCGGCATGGGCTTCTTCGCGCTGGACGTGACCGACCCGGATGCCTTCGCCACCGAGTCGCAGGCCGCCTCGAAGGTGCTGTGGGAGTTCACCGATCCGGACATGGGGTACTCGTACGGGGCGCCGCAGGTCGTGAAGACCCGGCGCTGGGGCTGGGTGGTGCTGCTGACCTCGGGCTACAACAACCTGCGGGGCAGCGCGTCCAGCCGGGGCCAGGGCTTCCTGTACGTCGTCGACGTGCGAACCGGTGCGCTGCTGCAGAAGATCGGCACCGGCGCCGGCTCGGCCAGTACGCCCGCGGGGCTCGCGCAGGTGACCGCCTACGCGCCCGACAGCGGCGACGGGACGGTCACCGAGGTCTACGGCGGGGACCTGCTCGGCAACGTCTGGCGCTGGAGCTTCGACGGGACGGGTGCGGTGCCGGCGCCGCTGCTGTTCGCACGCCTGCGCGATGCCGGCGGCGCCGCCCAGCCGGTGACCTCGGGCCCGGTGGTGCGGGCCGCGCCGATCACCCGCAACCGCTACGTCTTCGTCGGCACCGGGCGGATGCTGGGGCAATCGGACCTGTACAACGGCAGTCGCCAGACCTTCTACGCGCTGCGCGACGGCACGCGGCTGAAGGCCTGGACCGAGACGAGTCGGCCCGCGTCGCTGTCCTTCCCGGTGGCGCGGGCGGCGATGCTGCCCAACGCGACGCTGCTCACGCCGATCGCTCGGGACAGTGCACGTCCGGCGGGCTGGTACTTCGACCTGCCCAACAGCGGCGAGCGGGTGGTGGTCGACCCGGCGGACACCGATCTCGGCAAGGTCTCCTGGCTCGGATCGATCCCCGACGGCAGCAACCCCTGCGCGCCGGCCGGCGGCTCGCGGATCTATGCCGCGAACATGGAAAGCGGGCAGAGCCAGCTGTACGACCCCGCGACGCTGGGCGGAACGTCACCGACGCGGGTGACGTCGATCGATCCGAAGACCGGTGTGGTCGGGCTGCGCCTGGTGCGGGTGGACGGCAACATCCGCGCGGTGGTCACCGGTCAGTACGGCGAGCTCAAGCTCACGCAGGGCTACCTGCGCTATCTGAATCCGCGTTCGATGAACTGGCGCGAAGTCACCGACGACGGCCTGTGACGGGGCCTGCGTTGGCGTGGCGCACGGTGCCGCTGCGCACGGTGCTCGTGCTCGTGGCGTCGGGCGGCCTGCACTGGGGAGCGTGGCAGGCGATCGGGGGGCCGGTCGGCCGGGCCGCGAGCGAGGCGCCGGTGACGGCAGCGGTCACGCCGACGCCGATGCCGATGCCGATGATGACCTGGGTGGTGCACGGCGTTGCCGGGGTCCCGACGCCGACGGTGCGCGCGGGCGGCCCGCAGGCGCGCGGCCCGGTGCAGGGTGGGGCGGGCCCTCGGGGCATCGGCGCGCTGCCGCCTGTCCGCACGGCCGCGCCGGCGCAGGCGGCACCCGGCATCGCCTGGTTCGAGGTCTGGGAGGTCGACGAGCCGCCGCAGTTCCTCGTCGCCCCCGAAGACCTCGAGGGCCTCGCCCGTCACGTCGGCCGGGCACTGCGCGCACGGGTGTCGCTGCGCATCGGGACCGACGGGTGGCCGGCGGGCCTGCAGCTCGACGTCGACGACGTCGACCCCGCGACCCGGGCGACGCTGCTCGAGGCGCTCGAGACGGCGTTCGCGCCGCTCGCCTTCCTGCCCGGGCGGCGTGACGGCCGACCGGTACCGGTGGTGCTGCGCTGGGAGCTCGCACTCGATCCGGCGGTGCCGGTCGCGCTCGGGATGGCCCCGGTCAACTGAGCGACGGGCGCATCCGGCACGGCGACTGGCCGCTGCCGTCCAGCCCGGA
>JAIYAG010000043.1 GCA_027489195.1 Burkholderiales bacterium
GCCGGCGGCACGCCGCCCGGCATCCTCGACGCCGAGGCCGCCGCGCGGCTGCGCGGGCCGGTCACCGTCGACGGCCTGTGCGCGCCCGAGGGCTGGCCGCAGTACTGGCGCGACGTGGATGCGCGCCGGCGCGCGGGCTGCGACTGGTGGGTGGCGTCGGGGGCGCCGACGCGGCTGGTGGAGCCGGCCGCACCGACGGGATCGGCCGCATCGACCGCGATCGGCGCACCCGATGTCGCGGCCGTCCCCGAACCCGCGCACCGCGACCGATGAGCGCCGCCTTCGTCGAGCGTCACGCTCTCTGGAGCGACGCGCAGCGCGACGCCGCGCGCCGCATGCTCGCCACCATCGCCGAACGCTGGCTGCACTCGGTGCGCTTCGGCTTCGCCGACCAGCACGGCATCGTGCGCGGCAAGACGCTCGTGGCCGCGGAGGCCGCGGGCGCGCTCGCCTCGGGCGTCGGCGCGACCACCACGCTGCTCGCGAAGGACACCGCGCACCGCACGGTGTTCCCGGTGTTCAGCGCCGGCGGCGGCTTCGGGCTGCGCGAGATGCAGGGCGCGGCCGACATGCTGATGGTCGCCGACCCGACGAGCTTCCGGGTGCTGCCCTGGGCGCCCGGCACCGGCTGGGTGCTGTGCGACCTGTTCTTCCACGACGGCCGCCCCGTTCCCTTCGACACCCGGCGGCTGCTGCGCGAGCAGGCGGCGCGCCTCGCCCGCGCCGGCCACGGCTTCCTCGCGGGGCTGGAGGTCGAGTTCCACCTGTTCCGGCTGCTCGATCCGCGCCTGGCGCCGGCCGATGCCGGCACCCCCGGCGTGCCGGGCGCGCCGCCCGAGGTCGCGCTGCTGCACCAGGGCTACCAGTACCTCACCGAGCTGCGCTACGACCAGATCGAGCCGGCGCTCGAGCCGCTGCGCGAGGGGCTGCTCGGCCTCGGGCTGCCGCTGCGCTCGCTCGAGGTCGAGTTCGGGCCGAGCCAGTGCGAGCTCACCTTCCGCCCGCTGCCCGCGCTCGAGGCGGCCGACGCGATGGTGCTGCTGCGCGGCGCCGTCAAGCAGATCGCGCGGCGCCACGGGCTGCATGCGAGCTTCATGTGCCGGCCCCGCATCCCGAACGCGATGTCCTCGGGCTGGCACCTGCACCAGTCGCTGGTGCGCGAGGCCGACGGCGCGAACGCCTTCGTCCCCGGGGACGGCGAGGCCGCGGGCACACCGCTGTCGTCCGTGGGCCGCCACTGGCTGGCCGGCCTGCTCGCCCACGCCGAGGGCGCCACCCCCTTCACCACGCCGACCGTCAACGGCTACAAGCGCTACCGCCCGAACTCGCTCGCCCCCGATCGCGTCGCCTGGGCGCGCGACAACCGCGCCGCGATGCTGCGCGTGCTGGGCGGTGCGGGCGACGCGGCCACGCGGATCGAGAACCGCGTCGGCGAGCCGGCCGCCAATCCCTACCTGTACCTCGGCGCGCAGATCGTCGCCGGCATGGACGGCCTCGCTCGCGGCCTCGAGCCCGGCGCCTCGGCCGACGCGCCCTACGAGGCCGATGCGCGCCGCCTGCCCGCGAGCCTGGACGCCGCGCTCGACGCGCTGCTGGCCGACCCGGTGCTGATCGAGGGCTTCGGCCGCGGCCTCGTCGACTGGCTGGTGCAGATCAAGCGCGCCGAGCTCGCGCGCTTCGCCGCCGAGGTCAGCGACTGGGAGCATCGCGAATACTTCGACCTCTTCTGACCCACGCCCGACTCCGAGCCCCGATCCCATGCCCACCGTGACCTTCGTGCTGCCCGACGGCAGCGAACGCCGCGTCGACGTCGCCGCCGGCACCAGCGTGATGCTCGCCGCCGTCGAGCACGACCTGCCCGGCATCGTCGGCGAATGCGGCGGCTGCGCGTCCTGCGCGACCTGCCACGTGTACGTCGACGCCGCCTGGACGGGGCGCCTGGCGCCCGTCGACGAGGTCGAGGACGACCTGCTCGGATTCGCCGCCGCGCCGCGCCGCGCGGGCAGCCGCCTGGCCTGCCAGATCGAGATGGACGCGTCGCTCGACGGGCTGCGCGTCGAGATCCCGCCCGAGGCCTGAGCCTCGCGGGGTCCCGTGCCGTGCCGCACCGGGCGGGCGTATTCCAGGCAAGGCTTTCGGTGTAGGCTTCCGATCCTTCGAGGGGCACCGCCCCCGGCGCGTCCCGCGTGGCGCACGACCTCAACGAGGAGACACCCCATGAACCTCCGCTCGATCGCGACCGCCGCAGCGCTGACCTTCGGCCTGGTGGCCGGTGCGCACGCCCAGCAGACGGTGACCCTGAAGTTCCACACCTTCATGGCGCCCCAGTCCAACGTCTGGAAGTCGATGCTCCTGCCGTGGATGGAGAAGGTCGAGAAGGACTCCGGCGGCCGGATCCAGTTCGAGAAGTACCCGGCGATGCAGCTCGGCGGCACCCCGCTGCAGCTCTACGATCAGGCCCGCGACGGCGTCGTCGACGTGGTCTGGACGCTGCAGGGCAACACCCCGGGCCGCTTCCCGCGCTTCGAGGCGTTCGAGCTGCCGTTCATGATGACCAATGCCGAGGCCACCTCGCGCGCGTACTGGGAGTACTCGCAGACCTGCGCGCAGGGCGAGATCAAGGACACGCAGCTGATCGCGGTGAACGTCCACGGTCCGGGCATGTTCCACTCGCGCGAGAAGCCGATCCGCACGGTCGCCGACCTCAAGGGCATGAAGGTGCGCGGCCCGACCCGCACCATCACCAAGCTGCTCGGCTCGCTGGGCGCCACGCCCGTGGGCATGCCGCTGCCGCAGATCCCCGATGCGATGTCCAAGGGCGTGATCGACGCGGCCGTGGTGCCGTGGGAGGTCACCACCGCGGTCAAGATCGACGAGCTCGCGAAGTTCCACAGCGAGTTCGAGGCCAAGGCCGGCGGCCTGTACACCACCGCGTTCGTCATCGTGATGAACAAGGCGAAGTACGACGGGCTGCCCGCCGACCTGAAGAAGATCATCGACCAGAACTCGGGCATCGACGCATCGGCCGCCCTCGGCCGCGCGCAGCAGGCGGGCGATGCACCGGCGCGCAAGGTCGCCTCCGACGAGCGCAAGAACACCATCATCACCATCTCCGGTGCCGACGTCGACGCGTTCAAGAAGGCCGCCGACCTGGTCGACGACGAGTGGATGAAGGACATGGACAAGCGCGGCTTCAACGGCAAGCAGCTGCTGGACTGCGCCAAGGGCCTCATCCAGAAGCACACCAAGTGACCCGGACGGGCCCGTCTTCCCGGCGGGCCCGACGCCCCTCATGACCTACTCGGATCCGGTCGGCCGACTGCTCGAGCGGCTGGCCCAGGGCCTCGCGATCGTCGGAGGCCTGGCGCTCACCGGCGTCGCGCTGATGTCGCTCTACAGCGTGGTGATGCGCAACCTCGTCGGCGCGCCCATCCAGGGCGACTTCGAGCTCGCGCAGATGGGCTGCGCGGTGTCGGTGGCCGCGTTCCTGCCGTTCACGCAGCTGCGCAACGGGAACATCTTCGTCGACTTCTTCACGCAGAAGGCCTCGGCCGGCACCAAGGCCGCGCTCGACGGCTTCGGCGCGCTGCTGGTGGGCCTCGCGCTCGCGCTCATCGCCTGGCGCACCGGCACGGGCGGGCTCGACGCGCTGCGCAACGACGAGACCACGATGATCATGGGCCTGCCGCTCTGGTACGGCTACGTGCTGATGACGCCGTCCTTCGCGGTCGCCGCGCTCGCCGCGTTCTACAGCGCCTGGCGCCACTGGGCGCTGCACGAGGTCGCCGAGTCCGAGGAGCGCTCCTGATGGGCGGCACCGGGATCGCGCTGGCGCTGTTCGCCGGCATGCTGGTGCTGATGGCCGCACGCGTGCCGATCGCGCTGTCGATGCTGATCCCCGGCGCGGTCGGGTACGTGCTCTTGGCGGGCTGGATGCCGTTCGCCGGCTACCTCAAGGGCCTGGCCTGGGCGCGGCTCGCCAACTACGACCTGACGGTGATCCCGCTGTTCCTGCTGATGGGCGCGTTCGCGACCCAGGGCGGGCTCTCGCGCAGCCTGTTCGCTGCGGCGAGCGCGATGATCGGGCACCTGCGCGGCGGCCTCGCGATGGCCGCGGTGATGGCCTGCGCCGCGTTCGGCTCGGTGTGCGGCTCCTCGGTGGCCACCGCCGCGACCATGGCCAAGGTCGCGCTGCCCGAGATGATGCGGCACAACTACTCGGGCCGGCTCGCCACCGCGACGCTGGCCGCCGGCGGCACGCTCGGCATCATGATCCCGCCCTCGGTGGTGCTGGTGATCTACGGCATCCTCGCCGAGCAGAACATCGCCAAGCTGTTCGCCGCGGCCATCCTGCCGGGCCTGATCGCGACGGTCGGCTACATCGTCGCCATCGGCATCTACGTGCGCCTGTTCCCCGGCCACGGCCCGGCCACCGAGCGCGCGAGCCGTCGCCAGCTGCTGGTCGCGCTGCGCGACGTGTGGCCGATCGCGGCCATCTTCCTCGTCGTGTTCGGCGGCATCTACGGCGGCTGGTTCACGCCCACCGAGGCCGCCTCGATCGGCGCCTCCGCCACCTTCCTCGCGGCGCTGCTGCGCGGCGAGCTGACGCGTGCGAAGTTCTTCGAGTGCTTCTACGACACCGCCGTCACCACCGGGATGATCTTCATGATCTTCCTCGGCGCCGACATCATGAACTCCGCGCTCGCGCTGTCGCAGTTCCCGGCGGCGCTGTCGGCGATCGTCAAGGACCTCGGCATGCCGCCGCTCGCGGTCATCGCCGGCATCCTGGTGTTCTACGTGATCCTCGGCTGCGTGATGGACGAGCTGTCGATGATCCTGCTGACGCTGCCGATCTTCCTCCCCACGGTCATCGGCCTGGACCTGTTCGGGCTGCCCACCGACCTCAAGCTGATCTGGTTCGGCATCCTCGTGCTGATGGTGGTCGAGATCGGCCTGATCGCGCCGCCCGTGGGCCTGAACGTCTACGTGATCAACGGGCTCGCGAAGAACGTGCCGATCGGCGAGAGCTACCGGGGCGTGGTGCCGTTTCTCATCAGCGACGTGCTGAGGACGACGCTGCTGCTGCTGTTCCCCGGGGTGAGCCTGTGGCTGGTGGGCGTGCTGGTGAAGTGAACCGGCGTCGCCCGACGCCCGTCGGGGCCGCTCAGCCCGGCCAGCCGCGCACGATCATCGCCGCCCCCGAGGCCGCGAGCAGCAGCAGCACCCAGCGGGCGAACTGACGATCGCTCAGCCGCGAGAACAGCCGCATGCCGATGCGTGCGCCGAGCAGGGCCGCGACGACGGCGGCGGCCAGCGGCAGCAGCGGCAGCTCGGCGCCGTCGACGCTGTCGAAGCCGCCCTGCGCGGCGAGGCTCGCGAGACTCAGGACCTGCATGATCAGGATGTACGGCTGGAAGGTCGCGCGCTGGCGCGCCTTGCTCCAGCCGCGCAGCCCGATCAGCAGCACCGGCACCGCGCCCGGGAAGGCCGCGACGCCGCCGGTCACGCCGCCGAGCGCACCGGCCGCCACGTCGCCCGCGAAGCTGCCCCGCAGCGTCCAGCCCGGGCGTCGCGCGAGCATGAACGCGCACCAGCCGAGCAGCAGCACGCCCAGGAACAAGGCCAGCCTCGTCGCATCGAGATGCAGCAGCATCCAGGTACCCACCGGCGTGCCGGCGAGCCCGCCGAGCAGGAAGGGTGCGACGCTCCCGGGATCGATCTCCGCCCGCAGCCGGATCACCGTGTAGACCTGGATCGCGAGGCTGCAGACGAGGAAGGTGGCCACCATCGCGACCGGGTCGCGGAAGCACCAGCCCGAGAGCGCGAGCGCGAGCGCGCTGAACGCGAAGCCGCCGACGCTCGAGACCGCCGCCGCGGCGAACAGGGCCGGGATCGCGAAGCGCCAGTTCGCCGATGTGTCCGGTCCGGCGGCGAGCGCCACCGCGATGCAGGCCGCGCAGGCCAGCGCGAGCGCCAGCGTGCGCGTCGCGGCCACGAGTTCGGGGCGGGACCGGCCGTCCCGCAGGGCCACCCATCGTGCGTTCATCGCCGCGCCGCCTGTCCGTGTCCGCGAATGCGTCACTACGCACCGGGCCGCCGGGCCGGACAATCCCGCGGAGGCGGTATCGGCGGTATCGGCGCTGCGGCGCGGCGGGGCGCTGCAGTCGTGCCCGCGGCGGCGGGGACGACGGGGTCAGGCGGGCATCACCGCGGGCAGCGCGACGCGCCGCGACAGCAGCCCCTCCCCAGGCTCGTACAGGCGCCAGTTCAGCACGTACCGCCCCTCGGGCGCCGGCAGCCAGTTCGCTCGGCCGCTCGCGTCCTCCGGCATCGCGTGCTGCAGCCGCAGCACCAGCGAGCCGTCCGCCTCCCGCCCGATGCCCGGCGTGCGGTCGCCGATCGTGTAGCGATCGATCGGGTTGTCGACGAAGAAGCCTCGGCCGTCCGGCTCCATCCGGTACATCGACAGCGACCAGAAGGCGCCCACCGGCAGGTCGGCGGGCACGGTGAGGGAACACGGTCGCGTGCCGTCTAGCGTGTGGCCGCCGGCGTCCTGGCCGCAGGTCGCGTAGATCGCCTCGGCGCGCTCGAGTGCGCCCAGGCCGAGCAGTGCGATCATCGCGCGATAGCCGTGGTCCTCGCCGAAGCGCCCGATGTGGTCGAGGCCCGAGAACCAGTTGGGGCCGACGACCGAGCGGCGCGACGGGTCGCCCGGGCGCAGCCGGCGCCGCAGCTCGGGCATCAGCCGCGTCCAGGCCTCGCGCATCGGCTCGTCGAGGCGCGACCACGGATCGGCCTCGCCGGGCACGAGGCCGACGCCCGCGACGCGATCGAGCAGCGCCGTGTCGCGCGCCGGCACCGGGTTGCGGCCGAGCGCCTCGGCGGCGAACGCGAGGAAGGCACGCGCGTCGCGCTCGGCGGGGACGGCGGTCCAGGGCCGCGACACCGCGGGTGCCTCGAGGCGCATCGCGTCCTGCAGCGCGTGCACGGCGGGCACTTCGGCGGCGCCGTCGACCAGCACGCGGCCGAGCAGCCACAGGTCGTTCGAGGCCATGCGCATCGGCACGACGTCCGCCGGCGCCTCGCCGGTCCAGCCGGGCGGCGCCAGCCACAGCGTGCGGGCCTCGCCGCCCACGGTGCGGCGCGACACGCAGGCGACGTTGTCGGTCCACGCGTCGAGGAAGGCGAAGCTGAAGTAGCGCGCGTCCATCGCCGGATACGCGAAGCGCACCGGGCCGCCCGACAGGTCGAGCCAGGCGATCGAGTACAGCGTGTCGTTGTTCGGCATCGTGATCCAGCGGTCGCGATGGTCGAGCAGCCGGCGCGCGTGCGACAGGGTGTTCACGTCGACGCGGTTCGGGTTCGCGGCGTGCTGCGTCGCGTTCCAGCGGGTGCGCGCGAGGTCGTGCACGGCGAAGGCGTAGAGGTAGGCCTCGGCGATGCGATCGTCGAGGGCCGCGGGGGCGGTCGGTGTCTGCATCGGCCGATGATACGGACGGTTCCGGGGCGAGGTCGCGCGCCGTTCCGCGGACGGCCGGCACCCCCGCTATCATCGGCCCCATGAAGATCGCCCTCCTCGACGACTACGCCGACCTCGTCCGCACGCTGGACTGCTTCTCGAAGCTCGCCGGGCACGACGTGCTGGTGCTGAACGAGACCCTCGACGAGGACACGCTCGCCGCGCGCCTGGCCGATCGCGAGGCGCTGGTGCTGATCCGCGAGCGCACGTCGATGCCGCGTTCGCTGATCGAGCGGCTGCCGGCGCTTCGGATCATCAGCCAGACCGGGCGCGCCGGCACGCACGTCGACGCCACCGCCTGCGAGGCCCGCGGCATCCGGCTGGTGGCGGGCACCGGCTCGCCGCACGCACCGGCCGAGCTGACCTTCGCACTGATCCTCGACTGCATGCGGCAGGTGACGGTCGAGCACCGGGCGCTGCGCGCCGGCCACTGGCAGACCGCGCTGGGCACGACGCTGCGCGGGCGCACGCTCGGCGTGCTCGGCTACGGCAGCATCGGGCGGCTGGTCGCCGGCTTCGGGCGGGCCTTCGGCATGGCGCCGCTCGCCTGGGGCCGCGAGGGCTCGGCGGCGCGCGCGGCGGCCGACGGCGTGCCGATGGCCGGCTCGATGCGCGCGCTCTTCGAGCGCAGCGACGTGCTCACCGTGCACCTGCGGCTGGGCTCCGACACGCGCGGCCTGATCGGCGCGGCCGAGTTCGCGTCGATGAAGCCGGGCGCGATCTTCGTGAACACCTCGCGTGCGGGGCTGGTCGTGCCCGGGGCGCTGCTCGCCGGTCTCGACGCGCACCGGCCGGAGCGCGCCGCGCTCGACGTGTTCGAGCACGAGCCCGCCCTGGACGACCTGCTGGTGCGCCATCCGCGCGTGCTCGCCACGCCGCACCTGGGCTACGTCGAGCGCGACAGCTACGAGGCGTACTTCGGGCAGGCGTTCGACAACCTGCTGGCGGCCGCGGCGGGCTGAGGGCGCCGCGCCGGCCGCCCGAGCGCGGCCGCACCGGCCTGCGCTACAGTGTCGACACTTTCTCTGATCCCCGGAGTCACGCCATGGGCGCCCGATCCGCCACGCTTACCCCGACCGGGCGTGCCGCGCCCGGGCATCCCGTCGTCACCGTCCTCGCCGTGGGGCTCTTCGCCCTCGCCGCCGGCTCCGCGGCCGCGCAGGACCTCCCCTCGCGCAAGGCCGGCCTGTGGGAGATCACGATGCAGGTGACCAACTCGCCGTCGCAGACGGTCCGGCAGTGCATCGACGAGAAGACCGACCAGCAGATGCAGCGCTTCGGCCAGGGCCTGAGCCAGCAGCAGTGCACGAAGAACACGATGCGGCGCGAGGGCGACCGGTATGTCTCCGAATCGGAATGCAAGCTCGGTCCGACGGTGGCGTCCAGCCGCAGCGTCTTCGGCGGCGACTTCGACAAGGCCTATCGCGGCGAGGTCGACACCCGCTACGTGCCGCCGATGGCGGGCATCTCTCAGAGCAAGATGACGATGTCGGCGAAGTGGGCCGGTGCCTGCCCCGCCGGCTGGAAGCCCGGCGACATGGAGATGCCCGGCATGGGCCGGGTCAACGTCAACGAGATGATGTCGTCGATGCCGGGCAAGCCGCCTAAGAAGTGAGGGCCCGCAGCCGCTCGACCACGTCGGCGACCGGCTGGCCGGCCCGCATGCCGGCGCGCATCGCCGAATCGTTGACGCGGCTGATCCGCCCGCTGTCGAGTCCGTCGGCGGCGTCGCCGATGCGGGCCGACTCGTGCGAGTACGCGGCGGCGATCACGCCCACCTGCTCGAGCATCGCGAGCCCGACGATGCCGGCCTGGTCCTTGCCGATCCCGGCATCGTTGAAGAACACCGCGTAGGGCCGGCTGGGCAGCGCCAGCACGTAGCGGGCGGCCGAGACGCCGCCGTGCGAGCCGCAGACCACCACGGCCCCGGCCATCGCGGGTTCGGCCACCGCGATCGAATCGACGACGAAGAGCGCGCGATGCATCGGAACCTCCGGACGGTACGATGTAGTCTAGACCCGCCTCTGTCGCGCTGCTGAGTTTTCCCATGAGCACATTCCCCCTTCGAACCGCCGACGGCATCGAGCTCGCCGGCCTGTCGCTCCGTCCGCACGGTCCGCCCCGAGCGGCCGTCGCGATGGTCCACGGCTTCGGCGAGCACGCGGGGCGCTACGGCGGGCTGCATCAGGCGCTGCTCGGTGCCGGCTATGCGATCGCCTCGGCGGACCTGCGCGGCTTCGGCCTGTCTCCCGGGATCCGCGGCCACATCGACAGCTGGGACGACTACCGTGCCGACACGGCGGCGATCGTCGGGCATGCCCTCGAGCTCGCGCCCGGCCGGCCGGTGTTCCTGTTCGGGCACAGCATGGGCGGGCTGATCGTGCTGGACTACGCGCTGCGCCGGCCCGAGGGCCTGGCCGGCGTCATCGCCAGCGGCCCGGCGCTGCAGCAGGCCGGTCCGCGTCGGCCGCTGCGCGAGTGGGGCGCGCGGGTGATGTCGCAGCTGGCGCCGCGCAGCAGCACCGCGCTCGGCCTGGACCCGGCGGGCATCTCCTCGGTGGCGACGGAGGTCGCGGCCTACCTGTCCGATCCGCTGGTGCACGGGCGCGCCACGATGCGCTGGGGCGCCGAGATCCTGCGCACCATGGCCGACACGCTGGCGCGCGCCGCCGAGTTCCCGCTGCCGCTGCTGCTGCTGCACGGCGCGGACGATCCGATCAACGCCCCGGAGGGCAGCCGCGCGTTCTTCGAGGCCTGCGGCCACCCCGACCGCGTGCTGCGCCTGTATCCGGGCTGCCGCCACGAGGTCCATCACGACGTCGAGCGCAAGCGCTTCGAGCGTGACCTGCTGCGCTGGGTCGCCGAGCGCTCGCAGCGCTCGCACGTGCCGGCGCCGGCGCCGCGCCGGGTGCCGCCCGGCGTTCGGCCCGGGGCGCGCGACGACGAGGGTCCCACCTCCGCGCACGCGGGCGCGGGCTCGTGAACCGGCGCTGGGCGGCGCTGGGCGCCCTGTCGGCCCTGGTCGCGGTCGGGGCGGGCGCCTTCGGCGCCCATGCGCTCAAGGCCCGGCTCGGCGTCGACGCGCTGGCGGTCTGGGAGACCGCCGCGCGCTACCAGACCGTCCATGCGCTGGGGCTGCTCGCGGTGGCGCAGGCCGCGGCCACCTGGCGCTCGCGCGCGCTGCAGGCCGCCGGCTGGCTGTTCGTCGCCGGCACGGTGCTGTTCTGCGGCAGCCTCTACGCGCTGGCGCTGACCGGCGTGCGGGGCCTGGGCGCGATCACGCCGCTGGGCGGCGTCGCGTTCCTCGCGGGCTGGGCCTGCCTGGCCTGGGCGGCGCTGCGCGGACGCTGAACGCGGCCCGTCCGTCTCTCGGCGCCCGTCCCCGCCGCCCGTCCCCCGGCGGTCGACCGCTGGCCCCCGCGCGGCCGGTCCGCCTTCAGATCCGGTGCTGCACCGCCGAAACCCTGCGGACCGGCCGCGTGCATTCCCATGCGGTCCGTGATCCGTTCAGGAGTGTCCATGTCGCAAGAATCCGCTCTCGCAGAACGCGGCACCGCCCGCGCCTACGACAAGACGCCCGCGCAGAAAGCGGTCGAGTTCATGAGCCAGCTGGCCGGCTTCGCGCCGATCCGCTCGGCCCGATCGCACGAGGTCGAGTCGGTCCGCAACCTGGTCCACGGCCACCTGGTCGCGGCGGTCCATCCGATGGCCGACCTGTCGTCGGCGCCCGAGGGCGTGGACCAGCTGCGGGTGCGCTGGGGCGGAGCCGGGGCCGAGTCGAGCGAGCACTTCAGCGAGCTGCTGGCGGTCGCGATCGTTCAGTCGGCCCGCCACGAGGAGACGATCGGCGAGGTGGGTGACGCCCGCGTGCGTGCCCGGCAGCTCGCCGCCCACTTCCGCGACACCTACGGGGTGCAGGACTTCGTGCTGTTCTGAGTCCGGCGCGAAGGTTCAGCCGAGCGTGATCCGGGCGATCCGCTCGGCCGGATCGTCCGGATTGAGCGTGATGGTGAAGCCGAGCCGCTCGCAGAAGCGCAGCATCGACACGTTCTCGCCGAGGATGATCCCCTCGATCACCGAGTAGCCGCGCACGCGGCCGGCCTCCAGCAGCCGCAGCATCAGCTCGCGGCCCAGCCCCGAGTGCTGCAGCCAGTCCCCGACGACGATCGCGAACTCGGCGGTGCCGTCCTCCCAGGTCGGGATGATCCGCGCCACCCCCACCAGCCGCGAGCCGGCCGCACCCGGCGTGCCGCCCGACTCGTTGCGCAGCGCGACCAGCGCGAGTTCGCGGTCGTAGTCGATCTGCGTGAAGCGCTCGATCATCGCGTCCGACAGCTCCTTGACCGGCATCATGAAGCGGCGATAGAGCGTCTGCGGCGACAGCGCCGCGACGAACTCGCGCTCGAGCTCGGCATCCTCCGGACGGATGGGCCGCAGCAGCACCGGGTCGCCGTTCTTCAGCGTCACCCGCTCCTCGAGCTCGCGTGGATACGGATGGATCGCCAGGTGGCCGTAGGCGCCGCGCCAGTGGACGCGGAGCATGTCGGCGGGCGCCTTGACCGCGATGCGCGCGTCGAGCGCGGTCACGCGGTCCTCGTCGACCAGCAGCGGGTTGATGTCCAGGCTCTCGATCCACGGACAGGCGCAGACCAGGGCGGAGAAGCGCACCAGCGTCTGCTCGAGCTTCTGGAAATCGACGCCGGGCACGTTGCGGTAGGCGCGCAGCAGGCGTGCCACGCGCGTGCGCTGGACCATGGAGCGGGCGAGCAGCCCGTTGAGCGGCGGCAGTCCGATGGCGATGTCGTCGATCTGCTCGACCGCGACGCCGCCCGCGCCGAAGGCGATCACCGCCCCGAACATCGGGTCGGTCGCCATGCCGACGTAGACCTCGCGCTGGTGGCGCGTGCGGATCATCGGCTGCACGACGACGCCCGAGATGCGCGCATCGGGCCGCAGTCGCGCCACGCTCTCGAGGATGTCCTCGGCGGCCGCGCGCGCCGCGCCGGCCGACTGCACGTTGATGCGCACGCCGCCGACGTCGGACTTGTGGACGATGTCGGGCGACAGCACCTTGAGCACCACCGGGAAGCCCAGCCGCGAGGCGGCCTGCGCCGCGTCCGCCGGCGTGGCCGCGACGATCGAGGGCGGCGCCTCGATGCCGAAGTGCGCCAGCAGCGCCTTGGACTCGACCTCGTCGAGCAGCGTGCGCCCCGAGGCGATGACGCTGCGGTACATCGCCTCGGCGGCGGCGACGTCCGGCTCGAAGCCGACGTCGACCGCGACCGGCACCTGGCGCAGCTTCTGCTGGTTGATCGCGAAGCTCTGCAGCAGCGCGAGCGCGTCGACCGCGTTCTCGGGCGACAGGAACTGCGGGATGCCCGCCTCGTCGAGCCGGCGCTGGCCGGCCGCGGCCGATGCGCCGCCCGCGATCACCGCGGCCACCAGCTTGGGCTGGCCGCCCGCGGCCGTCACGATCGCCTCGGCCGCCTGCGCGGAGGTGGTGACCGTCTGCGGCACGAAGAGCGCGAGCGCCGCGTCCACCGCCGGATCGGCGAGCACGGCCTTCAGTGCCGCCTCGATGCGGGCCGGATCGGCGTCGGTCAGCAGGTTCACCGGGTTGCGCCGCGAGCCGTGGGCAGGCAGCCCGTCGCCGAGGGCGGCGACCGTCGCGGGCGACAGCTCGGCGAGCTCCAGGCCGTTGGCGACCACCGCATCGGCCGCGATCACGCCCGGCCCGCCGCCGTTGGCCACGATCGCGAGCCGCGGTCCGCCGGGGCGCTTGCGCAGCGCCAGCAGCCGCGCCGCCGCCAGCAGCTGGAAGGTGGTGTTCGCACGGACCGCGCCGGCGCGCGCGATCGCCGCCTCGAACACGCGGTCGTTGCCGGTGAGGGCGTCGGAGTGCGAGGCGCCGGGGATGCGGCCCGCGTCGTTGGCGCGGCCCGCCTTCATGAT
The DNA here is from genome assembly GCA_027489195.1 of Burkholderiales bacterium. Lineage (GTDB taxonomy): Bacteria > Pseudomonadota > Gammaproteobacteria > Burkholderiales > Burkholderiaceae_E > UBA4615. The sequence goes on from JAIYAG010000043.1 coordinate 13,472, forward strand.
CACCACCGGCTTGACGCGCGACAGCGCCCGCACGCTCGACATGAAGCCGCGCGCGTCGTGCACGCCCTCGAGATAGAGCAGCACGCTGTCGGTCTGGTGGTCGAACAGGTACCAGTCGAGCAGCTCGCCGAAGTCGAGGTCGAGCGCGCGGCCGAGCGACAGCACCGACGAGAAGCCGATGCCCGAGGGCGCGGCCCAGTCGAGCAGCGCGGTGACCACCGCCCCGGACTGGGACAGCAGCGCGACCCGGCCGGCCTTCACGCGGCCCGGCGAGAAGCCGGCGTCGAAGCCGCTGGCCGGGCGCATCAGCGCCATGCAGTGCGGGCCGACCAGCCGCACGCCGCGGCTGCGCGCGCGGCCCAGCAGCCCGGCCTGCGCGTCGCGGCCCGCCTCGGTGGCGGTGTCGAAGCCGGTCGAGTAGACGACCACGAAGCGCGTGCCCTTGTCCGCGCAGTCGTCGACCACCGCCGGGAGCGCGTCCGCGGGCACCGCGGCGAGGGCCACGTCGGGCACGAAGTCGAGCGCTGCGGCGCTGCGCACGCAGGCTTCGCCGAGCACGCGGCGCCGCTTCGGATTGATCGCGCCGATCGGGCCCTGGAAGCCTCCGGCGCGCAGCGTCTCGAGCAGCAGGCGGCCGAGTGCGCCCTCGCGTTCGGTCGCGCCGTAGAGCGCCACGGAGCGGGGGTCGAACAGGGGCGACAGGCGGTGGCGGCTCATCCGCCGATTATGCGGTCGCCCCGTGGCCGGCGGATGACTTCGATCAAGCTGGGCCGGAGGGGTCCTGCCGCTCAGTCGAAGCCGAAGGCCGCCCGGAACGACGCCGGCAGGTCGGCCGCGCGCAGCCGCTGCGGATCGTCCGGATGCGGCTGCCCGAGGAAGCGGACCTCGAAGCCCTCGACCCGCAGTTCCGTGCCGCACACGATGCGGTGCTCGACGCGGAACGAGCGCCGCTCGAAGCCCGCCACGCGGCTGTGCACCTCGACCTCGTCGCCGAAGCGGGTGGGGCGGTGGTAGGTCGAGCCGGTCTGCATCAGCGGCAGCCCGAGGAATCCCTGCGCACGCAATGCGTGCAGCCCGACGCCCGCCTGCTCGGCGAGCCGGTGGCTGGCCGCGTCGAACCACTCGTAGAAGTTGGGATACCAGACGATGCCGGCCGGGTCGCAGTGGCCGAACTCCACCCGCACGGGCAGCACGCTCGTGCGGGTGGCCTCGCTCATCGTGCGAGCGAGGACAGCGCGGGCAGCGAGGGGTCGACGAGGCGTGCGGCCTGGTCGAGCTCCTCGAGCGTGCCCAGGTCGATCGGCAGGCCCTGGGCGCGTGCGGCGCGCGCGCGGCGTTCCGGATCGCCCGGCATCATGATCCGGTCGGTCGCGCCCGACAGCGGCGCCGACTGCACCCAGTCGGTGAAGTCGCGCGCCTCGGCGGCGAAGCGCTCGGCCGGGCCGATGCGGTTCGGGTCGAAGACGATCGCGAGCATGCTGTTCCAGATCGCGAACTGCATCGTCCGGTGCGCGGGCGCGGCGGTGGCACCGCCGGTGAGCGCGGCGCCCAGCAGCTCGCACACCATCGCCAGCGCATAGCCCTTGTGGCCGGCCGACGTCTGCAGCGCGCCGTGCGGGCCCTCGGGCGGCTCGAACATCACGTTCGGGTCGCGGGTCGGCCGGCCCAGCGCATCGATCAGGCTGCCCTCGGGCACCTGCACCGACGGGTCGGACTTCTTCTTGTTCCAGGCCACGCGGACCTTGCCGTGCGCGATCGCGCTGGTGGCGAAGTCGAGCAGGAAGGGCTCGCCGCCCGGCCGCGGGATGCCGACGGTGAACGGGTTGGTGAGGAAGCGCGCCGTGCCGCCGCCGTGGGGCGCGACCATCGGGATCGTCGACACCGCGTTGGTGAAGTGGATCGAGGCCATGCCGGCGGCGACCGCCTGCTCGGCCCAGTGGCCGACGCGCCCGAGGTGGTGCGAGTTCTTCAGGCCCATCACGCACACGCCGTGCTCGCGGGCGCGTGCGATCGCGATCTCCATCGCCTGGTGCGTGACCGACTGGCCCATGCCGTGGCGGGCGTCGACGGTGATCAGCGGGCCGTTGTCGACGACGACCTCGACCTTGCGGTTGAGCTGCAGCTCTTCGACCTTCCAGGACTTCACGTAGCGCGGCGCCATGCCCACGCCGTGCGAGTCGTGGCCGGCGAGGTTCGCGCCGACGAGGTGGTCGGCGGTGAGCCGCGCCTCGGTCTCGTTCGAGCCTGCGCGCAGCCACAGGTCCACCATCCAGCGATGCATGGTGTCGGGGTGGACGGTCTTCTCGGCCATGTTCTGTGTCTCCTCCGGGTTGCGGCAATGGTATCCCGATCGTCCGCTACCATTGCCGCATGAACGGTTTCGAATTCGACCTGCACCTGCTCGGGCCGCTGGTGAACCGGCTGATCGGCGAGCTGTCCACCCCGCGCGGCTGGTGGGCGGCCGGCGCCGTGGTCGCATGCCTGGGCATCGCCTTCTACGCCGCCGGCTGGATCGAGCGCAGGCTCGAGGCCCGCGGCCCGGAGCGTCTGGCGGTCGCCTGGGCACAGCGCGTGGCATGGCCCCTCCTGGCGCTCGGGCTGATGTTCGTGGCGCGCGCGGTGCTCGGGCGCTTCGTCCCGGTGAGCCTGCTGTCGGTCGTCATCGCACTGATGGTGTCGCTCGCCGGCGTGCGCACCGTGGTGCTGATCCTGCGCCAGACCTTCCGGCAGGCGCACTGGGTCGCGTCGTTCGAGCGGACCATCGCCACCGTCATCTGGTCGATGGTGGCGCTGCATGTCCTCGACCTGCTGCCCGTGCTGCTCGACACCCTCGAATCCATCGCGATCCCGCTGGGCAAGACCAAGCTCACGGTGCTGCAGATCATCACCGGCGTGCTCACCGTCGGTCTGGCCGGCGTGATCGCGCTGTGGATCAGCAACGCGCTCGACGCCAAGCTCGCCGGCACCACCGGGGTGGACCCGAGCGCGCGCGTGGTGATCGGCCGCATCGCGCAGCCGCTGCTGATGACGCTCGCGCTGATGATCGCGCTGCCGATGATCGGCATCGACCTCACCACGCTGTCGGTGTTCGGCGGCGCGCTCGGCGTCGGCCTGGGCCTGGGCATGCAGAAGATCGCGGCCAACTACGTGTCGGGCTTCATCATCCTGCTCGACCGCTCGATCGAGCCGGGCCGGCTGATCCGCGTCGGCACCTGGCGCGGCACCGTGGTCGACATCCGCACGCGCTACACCGTGCTGCGCGGCATGGACGGCATCGACTCCATCGTGCCCAACGAGATGCTGGTGTCCTCGGTGGTCGAGAGCGAGACCTTCACCAACACCCGCGCCCGCGCGGCGGTGCAGGTGGGCATCGACTACTCGAGCGACGTCGAGCGTGCGATGGCGCTGATGGTCGAGGCGGCCGCCTCGCAGCCGCGCGTGCTGAAGGACCCGCCGCCGCTGGCCTTCCTCGTCGCGTTCGCCGATTCCGCGATCACGCTCGAGGTCGGCTTCTGGATCGAGGACCCGCTCAACGGCACGCTCGGGCTGCGCTCGGACGTGAACCTCGCCATCCTGCGCACGTTCCGCGAGCACGGCATCGACATCCCGTTCCCGCAGCGGGTGCTCAAGATCGAGGGCGAGGCGCCCGCGGCCGCGGCACGCCCCGTGCGGGACACGCCGCAGCCCTGATCCGCCGTCAGCGGACGCGGATCTTCAGCGTGCCGACGCCGGCCACGCTGCCTTCCATCAGGTCGCCGGACTTGACCGCGCCCACGCCCTCGGGCGTGCCGGTGTAGATCAGGTCGCCCGGCTCGAGGCGCCAGTACGCCGACAGGTGCTCGATGGTCTCGGCGATGTTCCAGATCAGCTTGGCGGTCGTGCTGGTCTGCTTGACCGTGCCGTTGACCTTGAGCTCGATGGTGGCGTCGGTCGCCCCCGGGGCCTTCGCGGCCGGCACGATCGGACCGATCGGCGCCGATTCGTCGAAGCCCTTGCCGATCTCCCACGGGCGCCCCTGCTTCTTCATCTCGCCCTGCAGGTCGCGGCGGGTCATGTCGAGCCCGACGGCGTAGCCCCAGACGTGGGCCATCGCGTCGGCGGCCTTGATGTTCGCGCCGCCCGTGCCGATCGCCGCGACCAGCTCGATCTCGAAGTGGAAGTTCGAGGTGCCGGGCGGGTAGGCGATCTCGCCGGTCTCGCCCTCGGCGACGTAGACCACCGCGTCGGCCGGCTTCATGAAGAAGAACGGCGGCTCGCGGCCGGTGAAGCCCATCTCCTTGGCGTGTTCCTCGTAGTTGCGGCCGACGCAGTAGACGCGGCGCACGGGCCAGGCGCCGCCGCCGGCGACGGGGACGAGGACGGGCTGGGGGGCGGGGACGACGGTGCTCATGGCGGGCTCGGGGTCGGGGAGAAAGGGTGCGACATTATCGCCTCGTGCTCAGCCCTCGTCCGGCACGAACTTCAGCGCGACGCCGTTGTTGCAGTAGCGCAGGCCGGTCGGCGCGGGGCCGTCCTCGAACACATGGCCGTGGTGGCCGCCGCAGGTGGCGCAGTGGTACTCGGTGCGCGGCCAGATCAGCCGGAAGTCGCGGCGCTTCTCGAAGACCTCGGGCAGGGTCTGGAAGAAGCTCGGCCAGCCGGTGCCGCTCTCGAACTTCATGTCGCTGGTGAACAGCGGCGTGCCGCAGCCGGCGCACACGAAGGTGCCCTTGCGGTGCTCGTGGTTCAGCGCGCTGGTGCCCGCGCGCTCGGTGCCCTCGTGGCGCAGCACCTGGTAGGCCTCGGGGGCCAGCGCGCTGCGCCACTCGGCGTCGGACTTCTCGATCTTGCTGCTCATTGCGGTCTCCTGGTGCGGGATCGTCGGTCGCGCGCCGGAGCCGGGCCTTTCGGGGCGCGGTCGGTGCGCTCCGGCTCAGGCGGTGCGCGTGGCCTGCGCCATGCGCGCGAAGCCGATCACCTGCTGCGCGACCAGGCGGCATGCCTGGAGCGCGGCCTCGTCGGCGGCGCGCCCGTCGCCGCCGAAGGGCTTGTCGCGCCCGCTCAGCGTCGCCGCGAAGGGGGTCGGCCAGCCGCGCAGCGAATGCACGATCGCGCGCAGCGAGGCCAGCGTCGAGCCCAGCGCCTGCGCGCCGTCGGCCACCACGATGCATCCGACCGCGCGCCCGTCGAGGTAGGGCCGCGCGTCGTCGCGCAGGTCCTCGGTGAAGTCGATCGCGTTCTTGACCAGGCCCGAGATGCCGCCGTGGTAGGCGGGCGTGGCGATCAGCACGCCGTCGGCACGGCGCAGCGCCGCGATCATCTCGACGGCCTCGGCGCTGCGCTCGGGGCGGGTGGGGTCGTAGGTCTCGCTGGGTATCGCACCGGCGCCGAAGAGCCGGGTCTCGAAGCCCGCGGCCGCCGCGGCTTCGAGCGCGACCATGAGCGCGCGCTCGGATGTCGAGCCGGGTCGTGTCGTGCCGCCGAGGCCGACGATGAGTGGTGGGGTGTGCATCGTCCCTCTGGGCGATCAGGATGGGGCCGGTAAGGGCCTGGAAAAGGCCTTACCGCCGGGTTTCGGCCGATGCTAGCATGGCCCGCAGCCGCGTCGCAGGCGCCCGCACGCCGCACGCCCGGCGTCTCAGCGAGACGCCGCCTGCACGGCCGCCGGATCCCAGCCGCCGCCCAGCGCCCGATACAGCTGGATCACCGACCCGTAGGTCGCGGCGGTCGCCTGCGTGAGCTGCAGCTCCGCGTCGAACAGCACGCGCTGCGAGTCCAGCACCTCGAAGTAGCTCGAGATCCCGTTCAGGTAGCGCAGGTCCACCAGGCGCAGCCGCTCGCGGCTCGCGGCGACGATGCGCTCGAGCGCGGCACGCTGCTCGCGCCGCTTCTGGAAGCCGACGAGCGCGTCCTCGACCTCGCGCAGCGCGGTCTGCACCGAACGGCCGTACTCCTGGACCGCGATCCGCTGGCGGGCCGAGGCGGCGTCGAGGTTGGCGTCGAGCCGCCCGCCGGTCAGCAGCGGCAGCGTGATGCCCGGCGTCACCGAGTAGCCGAGGCGCCCGGCATCGAGCAGCTGCGAGAGCTGCGGGCTGATGATCCCGAGGAAGCCGGTCAGCGATACCGTCGGCAGGAAGGCCTTGCGCGCGGCGTCGATGTCGGCCGCGCTCGCGGCCACCGTGCGCTCGGCCGCGATGATGTCCGGGCGGCGGCGCAGCAGGTCCGAGGGAATGCCCGCGGGCAGCTCGGCGGCCACCGGCACCTCGGTCAGGCGGCGCGTGCGCGCGATCGGACCGGGGTTGCGCCCGAGCAGCACCGACAGCCCGTTCTCGCCGACGGCGCGCTGGCGCTCGAGTTCGCTGATCGCCTGCTCGGCCTGCGCGAGCGAGGTCTGCGCCTGGGTGACGTCGACCATCGACACCACGCCGGCGTCGAAGCGCAGCTTCACCAGCCGCAGGCCGTCGCGCCGCGTGTCGGCGGTGCGGCGCGACACCGTGAGCTGGTGGTCGACCTGCAGCAGCTCGAGGTAGCCCTGCGCGACCTGCGCCGACAGGCTGAGCTCGGCGGCGCGGCGCAGGGCCGCGGTGGCCTCGACGTTGCGCTCGGCCGAGTCGACCTGCGAGCGGATGCGGCCCCAGAGGTCGATCTCCCAGGAAGGCACCGCGAGGCCCGCCGTGACCGACTCGCTGCGGCGGTTGCTGTTCGCATCGAGGGGCGAGGGCGCGCGCTGCGCGGTCGCGCTCGCGTCGGCGACGACGGCGGGCACGAGCGCGGCGCGGGCCAGCCCGTACTGCGCCCGTGCGAGCTCCACGCGCTCGGCGGCGATCCGCAGGTCGCGGTTGTTGCGCAGCGCCTCGGCGACCAGCGCATCGAGCTCGGCGCTGTCGAAGAACACGCCGAGCGGGCGCTCGGCGAGGCTGCCGGCGAGCGGCGCCTGTGCGACCCAGCCCGCGGGCAGCGGCGGCTCGAGGGCCGGGGCGGCGGGCTGCGGCGCGCTCGCGGCACAGGCGGCCAGCAGCGCGGCGCCTAGGGCCGCGGCGAGGGCGGTGCGGGGGGCGCTCATGCGTGCCCTCCGCCCTGCGGTGCCGTCGGTGCGGCCGCAGCCGTCCCGCCGTCCGGTGCCTTCGCCACCGGCGGTGGTCGCTTGCCGCCCATCCAGGTGGTGACCAGGAAGTAGAACAGCGGCGTGAAGAACACGCCGATCAGCGTCGCCGCCAGCATGCCGCCCAGGATGCCGGTGCCCACCGAGTGCTGCGTGGCCGCCCCCGCGCCGTCGGCCTTGACCAGCGGCAGCACGCCGAGGATGAACGCGAGCGAGGTCATCACGATCGGGCGCAGCCGCTGGCGGCCCGCGTCGATCGCCGCGTCGAGCGCGCTCATGCCGGCCTCGTACTGCTGCTTGGCGAACTCGACGATCAGGATGCCGTTCTTGCCCGCCAGGCCCACCAGCGTGATCAGCGACACCTGGAAGAACACGTCGTTCGGGCTGTGCCTGAGCAGCAGCGCGATCAGCGCGCCGAGGATGGCGATCGGCACGATCAGGAACACCGCCACCGGCAGGCTGAAGCTCTCGTAGAGCGCGGCGAGGAACAGGAACACGAAGATCAGCGACAGCACGAAGATGCCCGTCGCCTGCCCGCCGGCCACGCGCTCCTGCAGCGACTGCCCGGACCACTCGAAGGTCGTGCCCTCGGGCAGCTTGTCCGCCGAGATCGCCTCCATCGCGAGCAGCGCCTCGCCCGAGGCGCGGCCGGGCGCGGGCGCGCCGTTGAGCTGCACCGACGGATAGCCGTTGTAGCGGGTCAGCGCGATCGGCGCCGAGCGCCACTCGGCCTTCATCAGCGCGGCAAGCGGCACGAGGTTGCCTTCGGCGTTGCGGATCTGGAAGCGCTGCAGCGCGGCCGGATCGGCGCGGAACGCCTGCTCGGCCTGCAGCTTGACCTTCAGGCTGGTGCCGAACGCGGTGAACTGGTTGACGAAGGACGAGCCGAGCAGGCTGCCGATCGTCGCGTACAGGTCGGACAGCGGCACGCCGAGCGCCTTGGCCTTGTTGCGGTCGATGTCGAGGAAGAGCGTCTGCACGTTGGGGGCCGCGACGCTGCGCACCGCGAAGAGCGCCGGGTCCTGCTGCGCGGCGCCGACGACCTCCGCGACCGTGGCGTCGAGCTTGGCGCGGTCGCCGTCGGTCGACAGCAGCCGGTAGTCGAAGCCCGCCACCGAGCCCATGCCCGAGATCGGCGGCTCGTTGAGCGCGAAGACCCGCGCCTCGGGGATCGCGAGCAGCTGGCGGTTCAGGCGCTGCAGCACCTTCGAGACATGCTCGCCCTCGCCCTTGCGTTCGTCCCAGGGCTTGAGCGTGGCGAACACGAAGGCCTGGTTCGCGTAGCGGTAGAAGATCGAGAAGCCGACGATCGCGATCGACTCCTGGACCGTCTCCTCCTTCGCGAGGATCGCCTCGGCCTTCTTGAGCGCCTCGCGCGTGCGCTCGACCGAGGCGCCCGCGGGGGCGTCGACCACCACGTAGATCGTGCCCTTGTCTTCCTCGGGCACGAAGCCACCCGGGATGGCGCCGAACAGGTACACGACGCCGGCGATCATCGCGCCGTAGACGAGCAGGAAGATCAGCTTGTGCGACAGGATGCCGCCGACCGCGCTCGCGTAGCCGTCGGTGACGCGGTTGAAGATCCGGTCGAAGACCTGGATGGGCTTGAGCTTCGTCATGCCCGGCTTGAGGATGAGCGCACACAGCGCCGGCGTGAGCGTGAGGGCCGTGATCGCCGACAGCAGCGTCGAGATGGTGATGGTGATCGCGAACTGCTTGTAGAGCGTGCCGGTCACGCCGCCCAGGAAGGCGATCGGCACGAACACCGCGCAGATCACCGCGGTGACGCCGACGATCGCGCCGCCGATGCCCTGCATCGCCTTGCGCGCCGCGACACGTGCGTCGCAGTGCTCGTCGTGCATGATCTTCTCGACCGCCTCGACCACCACGATCGCGTCGTCGACCACGATGCCGATGGCCAGCACCATGCCGAACAGGGTGAGCATGTTGATCGAGAAGCCGGCGACCAGCAGGCCGGCGAGCGTGCCGACGATGGACACCGGGATCGCGATCAGCGGGATGATCGTCGCGCGCAGGCTGCCGAGGAACAGGTAGACCACCACCAGCACGAGCAGGAAGGCCTCGACGAAGGTGTGCAGCACCAGCTCGATCGAGGCGTTCACGAACTTGGTGGTGTCGTACGACACCTGCCAGCGGATCTCGGGCGGGAAGCTCTTGGCGAGCGCGTCCATCTTCGTGCGCAGTGCCTTCGCGAGCTCCAGCGCGTTGGCGCCCGGGCGCAGGTACACGCCCATCGCGACCGCCGGCTTGCCGTCCAGGCGCGACTCGAACTGGTAGTCGTCGGCGCCGAGCTCCACGCGCGCCACGTCGCGCACCCGCACCACCGAGCCGTCGGCCAGCGAGCGGATCACGATGTCGGCGAACTGCTCGACCTCGACCAGGCTGCCCGCGGTCTGCACCGGGAAGGTCAGCGTCTGGCCGCGGTCGGCCGGCGCCTGGCCGATCTCGCCGACCGGGAAGTTCTGGTTCTGCTCGCGGACCGCCGCGATCACCTCGTTGACGCTCAGCCGGTACTTGGCGAGCCGGTCCGGGTCCACCCACAGCCGCATTGCGTAGGGCGCGGCGAAGAGTGTGACGTCACCGGCGCCGGGCAGGCGCTTGAGCTCGTTGACGATCTGGCTGTTGGCGAGGTTCGCGATGTAGGTGGCGTCGAAGCGCGGATCCTCCGACTGCAGCACCACCACCTGCAGGATCTGCGGGTTGGTCTTGTCGACGCGCAGGCCCTGGCGCAGCACTTCCTGCGGCAGCAGCGGCTCGACGCGCTTGGAGCGGTTGCTGACCTCGACCGCGGCGAGGTTCAGGTCGGTGCCCGGCTCGAAGAACACCTGCAGCTGCATCAGCCCGCTGGCCGACGAGGTGGACTGCATGTAGAGCAGCCCGGGAATGCCGTTCATCTCGCGCTCGAGGGGCGCGGCGACGGTGGTCTCCAGCGTCTCGGGGCTCGCACCCGGGTAGACGGCGGTGATCTGCACCTGCGGGGGCGCGACGCTCGGATACTGCTCGACGGCGAGCTGGGTGCCGCCCAGCACGCCCAGCAGCGAGATGATGATCGCGATGACGGTCGCGAAGAC
>JAIYAG010000177.1 GCA_027489195.1 Burkholderiales bacterium
GGGGACCACCGCCCTGACCGCCGGCCAGGTGCCGACCGGCACGGTGTCGTGGAGCTGCAGCGGCACGAGCAGCGGCACCGTCGCCACCAAGCACCGTCCGGCCAACTGCCGCTGATCCTGACGGCTGGCGTTCGATGATCGGAACCGCCATGCCGCAGAAGGGGTTCACGCTGATCGAGCTGATGATCGTCGTGGCGATCATCGGGGTCCTGGCGGCTGTGGCCTTGCCCAGCTACCAGGACTACGTGGTCCGCGCCCGGGTCGGCACCGGGCTGACGCTCGCGTCGGCCGCCAAGTCCATGGTCGTGCAGAACGCGATGAATGCCGAGGACTCGTTCGCGAGGGGATGGACTTCCGCAGTGGGCTCCCCGGACATCGATACGATCACGGTCTCGGATGAAGGCCTGATCACCGTGAACTTCACGAACCGCATCCCCGGCACGTCGCCGAGGGTGACCCTGCAGCCGCGTGTCGGCACGGTCAACCTGACCGCGGGTGTGCCGAACGGCGCGGTCAACTGGCTCTGCAGCGGCAACATCGCCGCGAAATACCTCCCGGCCAACTGTCGCTGAGCGATGCCAGGCAACCGCTGGCCATCGCTGCGCGGCGCACCGGCGCTGCAGCACCTGGCTCTGATCGCCTGCGCCGCGGCGCTGTGTGTCGCGTCGGCGATCGCCAGCGGGCCGTCCTGGTCCTGGGACCGCGCCCACTACCACGTCTACATCGCCCACCAGTGGGTCGAAGGCCTGCTGGGCCGGGGCTACCAACCCGGTGGCAACCAGACGTTCCTGAACCCGCTCGCGTATGTCCCGCCCTACCTGCTGGAACGGGCAGGCTGGTCCGCACGCGCGGTCGCCGCCGTCATCGCCGTGTTCCAGTCGCTCTGCGTCTGGGCGGTCTGGGCGATCGCACGCGACCGGACCGAGGGCCGCGCGCTGCCGCTCGCGGTCGCCGCGCTCGCGCTGTGCACGCCGGTGTTCGTCTCGCAGCTCGGCACGCACTACATCGACGCGAGCACCGCGGTGTTCGTGCTGGCCGGGGTCTGGGCCTGCCGGCGCGCCGGCGACCCGCAGCGCGCGGTGCACGGGTGGGCCGCGCTGGGCGGGCTGGCGATGGGGATCGCGACAGGGCTCAAGCTCAACAATGCCCTGCCCGCCCTGCTCGCACCGGTGCTGTTCGCAGCCGGCGCTGGCGCGGTGTCGGCCCCGGGCGCATGGCTGCGGCATGCCGCCCGCACGCTGCCGGCGTACGGGCTGGCCGCCGCGATCGGGTTGGCCGCGGTCCATGCGAACTGGGGGGCGTCGCTCTACCGCGAGACCGGCAACCCGTTCTACCCGCTCTTCGAGCGCGTGTTCAATCCGCCCCCGGTGGCCGAGCCGGCCACGTCCGCCCCGGCGGCCGAGCCGGCCGCGTCCGACCCGGACGGACAGCCGCAGTCGCTCCCGGGCCTGATCGCCGCCCTGGCGCGCGCCTCGGGCGGACGGTTCGTGCCGGAGTCGGCACACGATGCGCTGGTGCTGCCGCTGCGGATCGCCGATCCGCGACCGGACGCGACGCCGGCGTATCTGGAGTGGCCCGCGCCCGATCCGAGGCTGGCGGTGCTCGGCGTGCTGCTGGCGGCCGCCGCCGTGGCTGCCTGCGTGCGCACGGCACGCAGGGTCGTCGGCGGCGCCGCCGGCGTCGATCGTCCGACGCCCGGGATCGATGGTCCGCTGCTCGTCTTCGTGCTGCTCTGGTACGCCGCCTGGATCTTCTCGTCGGCCAACGGCCGCTACGGCCTGGCGCTGCTGATGCTGTGCTCGGTACCGATCGGGCAGTCGGTCCGCTGGCTGTTCGGGGCAGGGCGCCCCTCGGGGTACCTGCTCGGCGCGCTGGTGCTGGTCCAGGCGAGCTTCGCGGGGGTCGCGCTGCAGCGCCCGGACGTGGCCCTCGATGCGCGCTGGGACAACGCGGCGGTCCGTGCCGAACTGCCCGCGTCGCTTCGCGAGCAGGCCTGGCTCCACCTCCCGACGACGCTGTTCTCCTGGTCGTACCTGCTGCCGCTGATGCATCCCGACAGCACGCTGGCCAACGTCTCGGCCGGCTGCGCGGGCGAGCACTGCGACCCGCGGCTGCTGCAGGTGGTGCAGGCCTGGTCCGGCCGGCAGCGGATGCTCGCGCCGGTCAACGAGCTGCGGGGCGGCCGTCCGGTGATCGGAGGCCTGACGCTGCAGGCGCACGATGCGCGGTTCGCCCGGCTCGACATGCGGGTGGACGTCGACGGGTGCGAGTTCTTCCAGGTCAGTCCGAGCGTCGACGGCGGCTGGCTCGTCGAGTGGACGCAGTCGGGCCGCTCGATGCGGCCGTCGGACTGGGTGGCGAGCTGCCCGCTGGTCGGGGCACCCGGCGCAGGGGACGCGGTCGCTCGCATCGCGGCGCGCCACGACCGCACGCTGGAGGCGGTCGAGACCCGGTGCGCCGGCGTGCTCGGTCCCGCCCGCGGCCTCACCCAATGGCTGGGTGGCGAGCGCTGGCTGAGGGAGTATCCGACCCGCGACATGCGGATCCGCATCGTCGACGGGCGCGTCTCGGTGGAGCGCGTGGGGCGCGACGCCCGAGTGCTCGGCACGGTGGATCGGCTGTCCGCGCCCGGCGCGCCGGTCGACTGCGAGATCGTGGCGCTGCGCTCGGGCGAACGCGCCGCGTCGTTCGACGGTCCCGCGCCCTGATCGGGCGGGATCCCCGGTTGCCGCCGCTCGTCCGCGCCCCGCTCCGGTGCCGTCCGTAGCCCGTTCGCGTCACCGCGGCGCCGTCCGTCCCGGCCATCGCCGCGTCCGTCCGTCCGGCGCCGGGCGACCGCTCTGTCTTCGTATCCTCGGCCGGCGATGGTTGCACCAGCCCATGGGATGTCGATGAACGCACCGGCCCGCGAAGCGGTCGCACACGAGGCGCCGCCCGACCGGTCCCCGACGGGGCCGGTGCGGCCGTGGCTGGTCTTCGACGACCGATGGGTCGCCGACCATGGCATCGGCCGCGTCGCACGCGAGTGGGGCCGGCTCGGGGCCGGCTGGCGGCCCCTCGGGCCCGGTCCGAGCCCCGCGAGCCCCGCCGATCCGATCTGGCTCGCGGCCCGGCTGCGCGATGCCGGCCTGCCGTTCTTCAGCCCGGGCTACAACGCCCCGCTGGCGAGCCGCACGCCCTTCTTCGTCACCGTGCACGACCTGTGCTACATCGACCTCGCCCGGCTCACCGGCGCGCTGCGCCGCGTCTACTACGGCACCGTGGTCCGCCAGCGCTGCCATGCGGCGCACGGGGTGTTCACGGTGTCCGAATTCTCCCGCGGGCGGCTGATCGACGCCTGGGGGCTCGATCCCGCCCGGGTCCACGTGGTCACGCCCGGCGTGTCGCAGGCCTTCGTGCGCCACGGCCCGGCGGCGCGGTTCTCGCGGCCCTACGTGCTGGGGGTGGGCAACGCCAGCCCGCACAAGAACGAGACGCGGACCGTCGCCGCCTTCATGGCGTCCGGTCTGCCGCGCACCCACGACCTGCTGCTGACCGGCGCGCCGCGTGCGGTCTCGAGCGGCCCGCTCGATGCGTCGGTGCGCTTCACCGGGCGCATCGACGACGCCTCGCTCGCCGCGCTCTACCGGGGCGCCGATGCGCTGGTCTTCGCCTCGCTGTACGAGGGCTTCGGCCTGCCCGCGGTCGAGGCGATGGCCTGCGGCACGCCGGTCGTGTGCTCGGGCACCACGGCGCTCGGCGAGGTCGCCGGCGACGCAGCGCTGCTCGTCGAGCCGGAATCGACCGCGGACATCGCCCGCGGGCTCGAGCGCATCGTCCGCGACAC
>JAIYAG010000002.1 GCA_027489195.1 Burkholderiales bacterium
ACGGCGCCCGCGATGGATGCGCGGGGTTGCATGCAGGGTCTCCTCCTGTCGAGGCCTGCACGCTACACGACGTCCCCGTCCCGCGTCGACCCTTCCGGGTGCGGGGCCATCCATCGCCCGCGATGCGCCGTGTGTCGACCGCTCCCGGACCGGCGGCGGATCGGGCGGTCGGCCCGAGCCCTCGGTCGTCCGAGGGGACGCTACGCTCCGGGTTCAACGGGAACCCGCTCCATGCTGAGTGCGAGCCAGCTCAAGGGCTTGCGTGCGCTGGTCGTCGACGACATCCGAGAGATGCGTTCGCGGCTGCGCGACACGCTGGCCGAAGCACAGATCAAGGACATCGTCCTCGCGTCCGACGCGCAGAGCGCGGTCGAGGCCATTCGCGTCGCGCCGTTCAACCTGATCCTGTCCGACTACGACCTCGGTCCCGGCACCGACGGCCAGCAGCTGCTCGAGTACGTGCGCCAGGAACGGCTGATGCCGCCGGGCGGGCTGTTCTTCGTCATCTCCGCCGATTCGACCATCGATCGCGTCGCCAGCGCTGCGGAGATGCTGCCTGACGGCTACCTGGTCAAGCCCGTCGCCACCGACCAGTTGTTGTCGCGCATCGAGGAGGCGCTGGCGCGCCACGTCGCGCTTCGGCCGATGTACGAGGCCGTGCACGCCGGGCGCTTCGCAGAAGGGCTCGAGCATTGCCAGCGCCTGGAGAAGGCCGGCCCACGCCATCGTGTCGAGCTGCTGCGCCATGCATCGATGTGCCAGGTCGCGCTCGCGCGCTGGGACGATGCACTGCAGACCTACCGCCGGGCGCTGAAGGTGCGCAGCTCGATGACCTGGGCCTCGCTCGGCATCGCACGCTGCCTGCTCGCCATGGGCGACACCGAAGCGGCCCGCCTGCGCCTCCACACGATCCTCAAGGAGCGGCGCTATCACGCCGGCGCCTACGAGCTGCTGCTCGAGCTGCTCGAGCGCACCGGCGACGTGAGCGGCGCGCTGAAGGTCGCGACGACCGCGGCCGAGCACATCCCGAGCGCGCTGCGCAGCCGCCGGCAGGCCGAGATCGCCTACCTCGCCGGCGAGCTCGACACGGCCGACACCGCGCTGAGCAAGGTCGTCCGCCAGACCGCCAACGCGATCACCCGCGACTCGCGCAACAGCGCACTGCTCGCCCAGGTCAGCCTGGAGCGCGGCGACCCGCAACGCGCGATGAAGCTCATCGCCAAGGAGCTCGCCGACCAGCCCGGCGATGCACGCACGCAGGCTCTGGCGGCCGCGATCGACGTGCAGGCGTGGACCGCGCTCGGGCGGACCGCGGACGCCGAGGCCGCCGCCAAGCGGCTCGCCGGGGCGCTCGGCGTCGAGGCCGAGCCGCGCACCCGTCTGCTGGTCGCCAAGGCCGCCCTGACCGCCGGGATGACCGAGCAGGGCCTCGCGGTGCTCGACGCCGCCGTGGCGGCCGCCGAGCACCTCTCCTCCGCGGAGAACGCCTCCACGCGCGCGCTGGCGAACAAGGTGCTGGTCGATGCCGGCATGCCCGAGCGCGCCGCAGCACTGAGCGTCGACCGGTCGGAAGAGGCAGCGAAGGAAGCCGAGGCCGCGGTGCGCAAGCTGCGGGCCGGCGGCTTCGACGAAGCAGTCTCGATGGTCAATGCCGCACTGCCCAAGGCACGCGAGCACACCGGCGTGCTGACGGCGGCCGTCGAGATCTACCTGATGACCATGCGCGTGAAGGGCGTGCGGCCCGACCTGCTCGCACAGGTGCAGTCCGCGCTGGTGCGCCTGCGCGAGCGCGGCACCGCCGACCCCGAGCGGCTGAAGATGATGGACGCCTACCTCCACAAGCTCGAGTCCGCCGGCCGGGCGCCGGCCGCCGAGACCTCGGGGGTGGCGTCCTGACATGTTCCCGGGCCTGTCCGCGCTCGTCGTCCACGATCTGAAGAACCGGCTCGCGGTGCACGAGCAGCGTCTGACCGAGCTGCTCGCCGCGCATCCGGACCTGGCTGCCGAGCTCGGACCGCTGCGTACCGATGCCGTCGCGCTGCAGCGGCGCCTGGTGGCCTTCCTGACCCTGTATCGCGACGACGCCCACGGGCTCGCGGCCAACGAGCAGGAAGAGGACCCGGTGCTGGCCGTCGAGCAGGCGGCCCGATTCGCCCGGACGATCTCGGCCCGTCAGGACATCGTCGTCGAGGTGGACGCCTCGCGCGCGCCGGCCGACTGGTTCTTCGACGCCTACCTGGTCGGCCTCGCGCTCGAGGCCGCGGTGGACAACGCGGCCCGCTACGCAGGCTCGAGCATCCGGCTCTCGGCCCGATGCGAAGACGGCTGGCTGGTGCTCGCGGTCGAGGACGACGGACCGGGTCTCGATGGCGAACCGATCATCGCGAACGACGGCGAGCGGACCGGTCTGGGCACCGAGCTGTGCCGCACCGTCGCCCGGCTTCACACCAACGACGGGCGCATCGGCGAGCTGCTGCTGGTCGACCTCTGCGACGGCGAGGGCGCGCACGGCGCCCGGTTCGAGCTGCGCCTGCCCTGAGCGGCCCGCATCCCGGTCAGTAGTGCGGCGGAATCTCGTCGCGCAGGCTGCGGAACGGGGCCGGATCGTCGCCCGATGGCTCGGCGCGCCGCGCCAGCCGCGCGACCTCGCGCATCAGCAGGTCGATCTGCTCCTGCTGACGCACGATGACCTCGTTGAGCTTGTCGACGAGGTCCTCGGCGAGGGCAGCCTTGATCTCCAGTTCGGTGAGGCGCGCGTCGACGTCGGTGTCCATGTTCAGACGTCGATGTTCCGCGCCCCCAGCGCGTTCTGCTCGATGAACGCGCGACGCGGCTCGACCTCGTCGCCCATCAGCTTCGTGAAGATCTGGTCGGCCGCGATCGCATCCTCGATCTGCACCCGAAGCAGCCTGCGGACCGA
>JAIYAG010000371.1 GCA_027489195.1 Burkholderiales bacterium
CGCGGCGTCGCGGCCGTCGTCGCCGCGACGCTGGCGCTCGGCCCCGTGCCGGTCGCCGCGCAGTTCGACAACCTGCCCCGGCTGGGCGATCCCTCGGCCGACGACCTCTCGCCGCAGGCCGAGCGGCGGCTGGGCGAATCGATCATGCGTCAGATCCGTCGGGACCCGCTGTGGCTCGACGACGCCGACCTGGTCGACTACCTGAACCGGTTCGCCGCGCCGCTGACCGCTACGCCGGCGGCCGGCTCGACCAGCTTCGAGTTCTTCGCGCTGGCCGAGCCGTCGATCAACGCGTTCGCGCTGCCCGGCGGCTACATCGGCGTGCACACCGGGCTGCTGATGGCCGCCGACTCCGAGTCCGAGGTCGCGGCGGTGCTCGCCCACGAGATCGGCCACGTCACGCAGCGGCACATCGCGCGGATGCTCGCGCAGCAGAAGCAAGTGTCGCTGGTGACCATGGCCGGCATGGTGCTGGCCCTGCTCGCGGCGCGCTCCAATCCGCAGGCGGCCATGGGCGGCCTGATGCTCGGCTCGGAGATGGCCCGCAGCAGCATGCTGTCGTTCTCGCGCGAGGCCGAGCGCGAGGCCGATCGCGTGGGCTTCGAGATCCTGCGGCAGGCCGGCTTCGACATGCAGTCGATGGTGAGCTTCTTCAGCCGGCTGCAGCAGGCGAGCCGCTTCTACGAGACCAACGCACCGGCCTACCTGCGCACCCACCCGGTCACCGGCGAGCGCATCGGCGACATGCAGCTGCGGCTGCGCGAGAGCCGCTACCGGCAGCGCGCCGACTCGATCGAGTTCCAGCTGCTGCGCGCCCGGCTGCGCGCGATGGCCGACGCCAGCAGCGAGGGGCGGCGCACGGCCCGCGCGCTCCTCGAGCAGTCGGTGCGGCAGAGCCCGAAGGCCGGTCCGGCGCCCTGGTACGCCCTGGCGAGCGTGGCGGCCGCGCAGCGCGACTGGCCGCGGGTCGATGCGGCGCTCACGCAGGCGCAGGCGCTCGCGGGCGGCACGCATCCGTACTTCGAGACCCTCGGCGCGGCCGCGCGGCTCGCCGCGGGCGATGCGCGCGGTGCCGCCGAGCGCGCGGCCCGCGGCCTCGCCCGCTTCCCGGACGCCCGCGGTCTCGCGCGGCTGCAGGGCGAGGCGCTGCTTGCCGCCGGGCAGCCGGCCGAGGCCCTGCGCGTGCTGCGCGATCACCTGCTGGTGTGGCGCGGCGACGCACGACTGTGGCAGCTGAGTTCGCAGGCCTACTTCGCGCTCGACCAGCGGGCCGAGGCCCACCGTGCGGTCGCCGAGCAGTACCTGCTGCTCGGCTCGCCGATGGCCGCGCTCGACCAGCTGCGACGCGGTCAGAAGGCGGGCGATTCGGACTTCTACGTGGCTTCGACCATCGATGCCCGGATCCGCGAGATCGAGCCCGACGCGCTGCGCGAGCTCGAGGAGACGCGCCAGCAGGGCCCGCAGCGCTGACCGGCCGCGCTCAGCGCGGCGTCGGCTCGAAGCCGAAGGCCCGCGCCGGCGCCGCGTCGAGCGTGAGCACCGCGTGCTCGCCCATTAGTCGCAGCGTGCCCGCGCGGCCTTGCGCATCGGGCGCCTCGTGCAGCGACAGGTCCAGCGCCCCGAGGTCGCGGTCGTCGATGCAGCCGGCGCCGAGCTCGGTCTCGAGCCACAGGTTGCCTTCGGCGTCGGCGGCGGCGCGCGAGATCCGCGCCACCGGATAGCCGGTGTGGGTGACCAGCGACTGCGCCGGCGCCTCGCCCATCACCCGGAAGTAGAGCGGCGCGAGCTCGAGATCGACGAACACCCGCTGCGGGCCGTTCTGCCAGTGCCATCGGCCCTCGGCATCGGCCGAGTAGTTGCGGCCGATGAAGTCGACGATCGGCGGGCTGGTGATCTCGCTGCCGGCGCCGTGCAGCGCCTCGTCGAAGCCCGGCGCGCCGCGGTCGACCAGCAGCCAGCGGCCGCGCCGCACGAGCCTGAGCCAGCCGTGCACTGCCGGCACGTTCGGCCAGCGCGCCATCGCCTGCAGGACCTGGTCGTCGATCGGCACGGGAGGCTCCTCAGCGCTCGGGCCCGCGCACGGCGGCGGTGCCGAGCACGTCGGTGAAATGGTCGAAGACCCGTCGCGCCAGCCAGTCGAGGCGCCCGGGCGGACGCCCGGTCAGGAAGCCGACGTGGCCGCCCTGCGCGGGGTACTCGAGCCGCACCGCGGCCGAGACCTCGGCCGGGGCGGCGAGGGCGGTCGGCGGCAGGAACGGATCGTTGAGCGCGTTGATCACCAGCGTGGGGACCGAGATGCCGCCGAGGAACTGCCGGCAGGACGAGCGGGTCCAGTAGTCGATCGCGCCCGCGAAGCCGTGCAGCGGCGCGGTCACGTGCTCGTCGAAGTCGAAGAAGTCGCGGCTGGCCGCGACGCGCCGTGGATCGAACAGGCCGGGGTGGCGCTCGAGCATCGCCAGGCTCTTGCTGCGCAGCGTGCGCAGGAAGTTCTCGGTGTAGAGCCGGTTGAAGCCGCGCGACAGCGCGATCGCGCCGGCATGCAGGTCCTGCGGCGGCGACACCGACACCGCCGCGGCGACGAAGCCCGCCGCCTCGCCGCGCTCGCCCAGCCACTTGAGCAGCACGTTGCCGCCGAGCGAGACGCCCGCGGCGAGCAGCGGGCCCGGGGGGACGCCGTCCTCGGCGGGGCGCGCGGACAGCCGGCGCAGCACCCAGTCGGCCTCGTCGGAGTCTCCGGAGTGGTAGGCCCGCGGCAGCCGGTTCGGCGTCCCGCTGCAGCCGCGGAAGTGGATGACCACGCCGTCCAGGCCGCGCGCCAGGGCCTCGGCCATCAGCGCGCGTGCGTAGTGGCTGTCCGAGCTGCCTTCCAGGCCGTGGAACAGCGCGAGCAGCGGGCGGGCGGGCCGGCGGGCGGTGCCGGGCGCCGGCACGGCCCAGTCGAGGTCGACGAAGTCGCCGTCGGGCGCGTCCCAGCGCTCGCGCCGCCAGGCGAGTCTCGGGCGCGGTGCGAGCAGCGCCGGCCAGAGCGTCTGCGCGTGCCGGCCGGGCAGCCACGACGGCGCCCGGTAGTCGCCGGCCGGCACGTTGTCGGGCGCGAGCGCGGGCACGGGCGAGGCGGCGAGCGCGGGCGCATCGCCCTCGAAGGCGCTGCCGCGTGTCGCGCCCGACCCGATGCCTCCGGATCCGGCCATCACGCGCCGCGCGTCAGTGGAGTCGGCCGGGCGGCGGACGCCTGGGGTCGGCGTCGGACACGTCGTCCTCGTCGGCATCGGGCCGCTCGATGCCGAGGCGTGCGCCGACCCAGCCGGGGGTCTCGTCGTCGTCCTCGTCCTCGTCCTCGTCGGCATCCTCGGTCTCGCCGGACTCGGACACGCCGGCGTGATGCACGAGGATCCGCCAGCCGCCGCCGGCGCGCACGAAGACGTTGGTCGTGACGACCTCGACCGTCTCGGCGCCGCCGCGCCCCTCGACGGTGATGCGCTCGATCAGGCTGTGCACGGCGACGTCGGCACTGCGCCAGGCATGCACGGCCGCGACGGCGATGCGGATGCCGCCCGCCGCGAAGATCTCGCGGAAGGACCCGGTGATGGCCTCGCGGCCGATGAGGCGGGGGCCGCCGGGATGGTTGCAGACCGCGGCGTCGTCGTCGGCCCAGAGGGCCATCATCCGGTCGAGGTCACCGTCGGCCATGGCGGCGTAGAACGCGCGCTCGGCAGCCTCGGCAGTGGCGTGAAGGCGTTGCATGCGGCCTTCATCTTATCGGATGTCGCGGCTCGGGAACCGGGCGGCGGCCCGCAGCGAGGCGAAGACCGACTCGGGGCGCACCCCGCTCGTGCATCGGCCGTGCGAGTACCGGCAGACGGGGTCGTTGCAGGGGCTGCAGGCCTCGTGCAGCCATTCGACCTTCGCCCGGGGCGAGCGTGGCGGCGCGAAGCGCGGGTCGGTGGGCCCGAACACCGCGACCATCGGCCGCGAGTAGGCCGCGGCGACGTGCATCAGGCCGCAGTCGTGCGCGACCACTCCCTCGGACTGCGCGATCAGGGCCACCGCGTCGGCCAGCGACTGCCGGCCGCACAGGTTCGGGACCCTGCCGCCGCTCAGCGCTGCGATCTCGGTGGCGAAGGCCCGGTCGGCGGCGTCGCCGAGCAGCACCGGAGCGAGACCCGGCCATTCCTGGGCGGCGATCGCGATCAGCGAGGCCCAGTGGCGCGCCGGCCAGCGCCGGCTCGGGCCGGCCTCGGCGCCGACGCACAGCGTCAGCAGCCGGGCATCGGCGGCGAGGCCGGCGCGCGCGCGGGCGCCGGCCTCGCGGACCTCGTCGCGCGACATCACCGGATTCGGGACGTGCCCCGGCAGCGGCTGCGAGGCGTCGAAGGCCAGGTGCGCGAAGCGCTCGACCGCGGGGCGGCCGGCATCCACGCCCTGGCGTTCGCCGCCGGCGTGGACCGTGCAGTGCGGCTGGTTGATCAGGCCCCAGCGGGTGCCGCAGTGCAGGCCGATCCGGATGGGGATGCCGGCCAGCCAGGGCACGAGGGCGGCGCGCTTGGAGCCGGGCAGCACGAACACCCGGTCATGGCGGTGCCGGTCGAGCCGACGGGCCAGCTGGAACTTGCCCCAGGGCCGGACCGGGCCGAACGCATGACCCGAGGTGAACACCTCGTCGATGTCGACCATCGCCTCGAAGACCGGCGCGACCGCCGGGTCGGCCAGCACGTCGATGCGACCGGTCGGGTCGAGACCGCGCAGCAGCGCGGCCAGCGGCTGGGTCATCACCGATTCGGCGAGGGTGTCGGGAGCAACGATCAGGGTACGCATCGGCCAAGGGGTCGTCGGGGGCCATATGCCCCCGGCCGATTCTCGCCGTGCCTCATCCGCCCCGGTGTGACGGATTCACGCTACTGCTCGAAGGGATGCGTGACCGAATCCCGTTCCTGACGATCAGTGACCCCTGACCACCGTTCCGGGCGCGAGCCGGTACTCGGTGCCGCAGTACGGGCAGAGCGCCCGGCCGGTGTGCACGACGTCGAGGAAGACCCGCGGGTGCTGGTTCCAGACGGTCATCTTGCGGTTCGGGCAGAAGGCCGGCAGGTCGCCGGCCCCGAGCTCGACCACCGCGGCCGCGCGGCCGCTGCCCGAAGGCGTGTGGGTGTCGGACATGGCCGGGTCTCCGCGCTCAGACCGGGGTCAGCCAGCTGGCGTAGCGGTCCGACTTGCCGCCGACCACGTCGAAGAACAGCGACTGCAGCCGACCGGTGATCGGGCCGCGGCTGCCCGCGCCGATCATCCGGTCGTCGAGCTCGCGGATCGGCGTGATCTCGGCGGCGGTGCCGGTGAAGAAGGCCTCGTCGGCGCAGTACATCTCGTCGCGCGTGATGCGCTTCTCGATGACGGTCAGGCCCATGTCGCGCGCCATCGTGATGACCGAGTTGCGCGTGATGCCGTCGAGGCACGAGGCCACGTCCGGCGTGTAGACGACGCCGTCGCGGACCATGAAGACGTTCTCGCCCGCGCCTTCGGACACGTAGCCCTCGGTGTCGAGCAGCAGCGCCTCGTCGTAGCCGTGCGCGGTCACTTCCTGGTTGGCCAGGATCGAGTTGACGTAGTAGCCGCTCGCCTTGGCGCGCACCAGCGACGCGTTGACATGGTGCCGCGTGAACGACGAGGTCTTGACGCGGATGCCCTTGGCGAGGCCGTCCTCGCCGAGGTAGGCGCCCCAGGGCCAGGCCGCGACCGCGACGTGGATGGTGTTGCCGCGCGGCGAGACGCCGAGCTTCTCGGAGCCGATCCAGGCGATCGGGCGCAGGTAGCAGGACTCGAGCGCGTTGGCCCGCACGACCTCCTTCTGCGCGTCCATCATCTGCTCGGGCGTGTACGGCAGCTTCATCTGGAAGATGTGCGCCGAGTTGAACAGCCGGCGGGTGTGCTCGGCGAGCCGGAAGATGGCGGTGCCGGAGACGGTCTTGTAGGCGCGCACGCCCTCGAAGACGCCCATACCGTAATGCAGCGAATGCGTCAGCACGTGGATCTTGGCGTCGCGCCAGTCAACCAGCTTGCCGTCGAACCAGATGTGCCCGTCGCGATCGGCCATCGACATGATTCTCTCTCCCGTCCGTGTCCTCGGTGCGTAGACCGGGGATTCTATCGGAAAGGCCTGCCCCGGGCCGGCGTCGGCAGGGGGCCCGGATAGAATGCGGGCTTGGGGAGAGTGCCGGTGAAGATCGAATCCTTGCGCGTCCGGGGCGGCCTGATCGCGCTGCTGCAGGCCGTGGGTTCCGCAGGCTGGAAGGCGGGGCGTGTCGCGGCCTGAGGCGAACGGCACGACGCGGCCCGCCGAGGCCGCGGCCGAGCGCCAGCCCTTCCCGTGGGACGCGTTCGCGGTCGGCGCCCGTTCGATGGGGTCGACGGCGATCGGCACGTTCTGCTGGGGCCTGGTGACCGGCGTCGCGCTGGTCAAGGGCGGCCTGTCCACGTCCCAGGCGCTGGGCATGCTGGTGCTGGTGTACTCGGGCACCGCGCAGCTCGCCGCGCTGCCGCTGATGTCGGCGGGTGCCGCGCTCGGCGCGGTCTGGGTGACCGCGCTGCTCGCCAACCTGCGCTTCGTCGTCTACAGCGCCGTGGTGGCCACCGAGTTCCGCGGGCTGCCGCTCGCGCGGCGGCTGGCGCTCGGATGGATGACCACCGACACCGCGCTCGCCGGCTACTACGGTCGGGGCGCGGGCGGCGGCTGGGAGGCATCGACCGGCGACGAGCCCCTGCACATGCGCGAGGCGCGCTTCCTCGGCACGAACCTCACCGTCTATGCCGGCTGGTCGCTGGGCAGCGTGGTCGGCGTGGCGCTCGCCGGGCTGATTCCCGACTCGCCGCGGATCGCCTACGTCGGCGTGCTCGCGATCATGGCCCTGATCGGCCCGATGCTCGCCGCCCGCGCGGCGCTCGGCGCCGCGCTCGCGGCCGGCACCGTCGCGCTGATCGGACGCGACTGGCCGTGGCGGATGGGGATGTTCGCGGCGATCGCAGCGGGCATCGCGGCGGCGGTCGTGCTGTCGAGGCGCCCGCCTCCCCCGTCCCCGTCAACGGCCCCGCCCGCGGACGTCGGGGGCCGGCGATGACGATGTCCGACGGCTACGCCTGGGCGGCGATCGCCGGGCTGGTGCTCGTCGTCTTCGTCACGCGCAACGCCTTCATGGCGCTGCCCAGGCGCTTCCAGCCCACCGGGGCCTTCGAGCGTGCGCTGCGCTTCGCGCCGCTGGCCGCGCTGGTGGCGCTGACGGTGCCGACCGCGGCCGAGGCCTGGCTGGTGCCGGGCGCCGGCTGGCTCGATGTCTGGCACGACGGCCGGCTGCCGGCGGCGGTCGCGACCGTGGCGGTCGCGCGCATCGCGGGCTCGCCGTTCGCCGGGCTGGCGGCGGGCATCGTCGTGCTGATGGCCATCGGAGGGCTCGGGTGAGCGCCGCCGCCGAGCCCCCCGCCGGCGCGCCGCAGGCGCGGCCGCGGCCGGCGTCGCTGACCGAGCTGTTCCTGGTCTTCAGCGCGCTCGCGCTGCGGGGCTTCGGCGGGGTGCTGCCCTGGGCGCAGCGCGTGCTGGTCGACGACCGCGGCTGGCTGACCCGCGAGGAGTTCGTCGAGATGCTCGCCTTCGGCCAGATGCTGCCCGGCCCGAACGTCTGCAACGTGGCGCTCATGGTCGGCGACCGCTGGTTCGGCTGGCGTGGCGCGGTGGCGGCGCTGGGCGGCATGCTCGCGGCGCCCTGCGTGGTGGTGCTGTCGCTCGCGGTGCTCTACGGGCAGGTCGCCGACGATCCGGTCGTGCGGCGCGCACTGATCGGCATGGGCGCGGTCGCCGGCGGCATGATCCTGGGCACCGCGCTGCGGCTGGCCACGACGCAGCGCGGGCGCGCGCCCTGGCTCGCGTTCGGCGCGCTCGCGTTCGCCGGCGTCGCGCTGCTGCGCATCGAGCTGGCCTGGGTCGTGCTGGCCCTCGGGCCGGTCGCGGTGCTCGCCGCCTGGCTCGCGAACCGCCGACGCGGCGGCGGGGCGGCGCGATGAGCGGCGCCGGCCTGCTCGACCTCTTCGTGCATTTCGCGTCGCTGTCGCTGCTCGCGATCGGCGGCGCGCTCGCGGTGTCCCCCGAGATGAACCGCTACCTCGTCGGCGAGCGCGGCTGGCTGTCGACGCCGCAGTTCAACGATGCGATCGCGATCGCGCAGGCCGCGCCCGGTCCGAACATCCTGTTCGTCACGCTGCTCGGCTGGCAGGTGGGCGGCATGGCGGGCGCGCTCGCCGCCACCGTCGGACAGCTCCTGCCCTCGAGCCTGGTGACCCTCGCGTGCTGGCGCTGGAAGAGCGCCCGCGAGGACGCGCCCCTGGTCGCCGCGATCCGCCTCGGGCTGTCGCCGATCGCCATCGGCCTGACCGCATCGGCCGGCTGGGTCATCGCCTCGGGCGCCAGCGGCACCGATCCGGCACTGTGGGCGATGACCGCGGTCGCCGCGCTCGTGGTGTGGCGCACCCGCGTGAACCTGCTGTGGCTGGTCGGCGCGGGGGCGCTCCTCGGGGCGCTCGGGGTCGTCGGATGAGGCGCGGCGAGGCGAGGCGACGCCCGGCGCGCGCGCAGCGCCCCAGCGTGATGGCATCATGAAGGGCTCGTTGCACGCACACTCCACGGAGCGCTCATGAACCCCGTCTTCGTCGACGGCCAGGAAGGCACCACCGGCCTGCAGATCCGCGATCGGCTCGCATCGCACGGCGGCGTGCGCGTGCTCGAGATCGAACCGGATCGCCGCAAGGACGCCGCGCGCCGCGCCGAGCTGATCAACCAGGCCGACGTGGTGTTCCTGTGCCTGCCGGACGCGGCCGCCCGCGAAGCGGTCGCGCTGATCGAGCCCGGCAACACCCGTACCCGCGTGATCGACGCCAGCACCGCGCACCGCGTCGCCGACGGCTGGACCTTCGGGCTGCCGGAGCTCAGCCGCGAGCAGCGTGCCGCGGTCGCCGCGGCGCGCCGCGTGGCCAATCCGGGCTGCCATGCCGCGGGGTTCATCCTGGCGCTCGCGCCGCTGGTGGCGAACGGGCTGGTGCCGCGCGACTATCCGGTCACCTGCCATTCGCTGACCGGCTACTCGGGCGGCGGCAAGTCCATGATCGCCGAGTACGAGGCGGCCCGCGAGTCGCGCACGCTCGACGCCGCGCGGATGTACGGCCTGGGCCTGGTGCACAAGCACCTGCCCGAGATGCGGGTCTACACCGGCCTCGCCCACGCGCCGGTCTTCGTGCCGATCGTCGACAACTTCTACAAGGGCATGGCGGTCGCGGTGCCGCTGCACCTGCGGCTGCTCGCACCCGGCACGACCCGCGCGCGCATCCACGAGGCGCTCGCTGCGCACTACGAGGGCGAGCGCTTCGTGCGGGTGCTGCCGCTCGACGACGAGGCGGCCACCGATCGCGGCTTCTTCGACGCGCTGGCCGCCAACGGCACGAACCGCAACGACGTGGTGGTGTTCGGCAACGACGAGCGCGTCGTGGTGGTCTCGCGCCTCGACAACCTCGGCAAGGGCGCCTCGGGCTCGGCGGTGCAGTGCATGAACCTGATGCTCGGGTTCGACGAGGGCACTGCGCTGACGGACTAGTCCGTCCCGAGCACCGTCTCCCACAGCGCCCGCACCGCCTCGCGCTGCGCGGCCACCGAGGCCGGCTCCACCCGCGCGTAGCGCGCGTCGTTGAGCCGCAGCACGTGCTGCAGCCGGCGGAAGTCGCGGTAGGCCTGCGCGACGTCGGCCGCCGACTGCGCATCGAGCAGCCCGGCGCGCGCGGCGCGCTCGAGCAGCGCGATGTTGCCCGCATCGTCGATCAGTTCCGGATGCGCGTTCGCGTGCGCGAGCACGAGGTACTGCACCAGGAACTCGATGTCGACCATGCCGCCCGGATCGTGCTTGACGTCGAAGAGCTCGCTGCGGTTCGGATGGCCGTCGAGCATCTTGCGGCGCATCGTGCGCACCTCGGCGGCAAGCGCCACCGGATCGCGCGGCTGCGCGAGGATGTCCCGGCGCAGCGCCTCGAAGCGCGCGCCGAGCGCCGCATCGCCGGCGGCGAATCGCGCGCGCGTGAGCGCCTGGTGCTCCCAGACCCAGGCCGATTCGCGCTGGTAGGTCTCGAAGGCGCGCAGGCTCGACACCATCAGCCCGGCGTTGCCGTTGGGTCGCAGCCTCAGGTCGATCTCGAACAGCAGTCCCGCCGCCGTGCGCGTCGACAGCCACACCGACAGGCGCTGGGCGAGCTGGGCGTAGGCGGGCTGCGCGCCCTCGTCGTCGTCCTCGTACACGAAGACCAGGTCGAGGTCCGACGCGTAGCCGAGCTCCTTGCCCCCGTGCTTGCCGTAGGCGATGACGGCGAACGCCGGCGTCTCGCGGTGGCGCCCGCGGACCTGCGCCCAGCCGAGGTCGAGCACGATCGCGAGCACCCGGTCGGCGAGCTCGGACAGATGGTCCGACAGCCGCTCGACGGTCAGCCGTCCCGCGAGGTCCTGGGCGAGCAGGCGGAAGACCTGTGCGTGATGGGCCTCTCGCAGCACGTCCATGCGCCGCTCGAAGTCGGGCTCGCCCTCGCGCGTCGTGGTGGCGGCGAGGCTGCGGCGCAGCTCGTGCTCCCAGGCCGCGAGGTCGGCGCGTTCGAGGATCTGACCGTCGAGCAGCTCGTCGAGCACCACCGGATGGCGCATCAGGTAGTCGGCCGCCCACTTCGCCTGGCCGATCATCTCCAGCAGCCTGCGGAAGGCCGCGGGATACTGCAGCAGCAGCGCGAGGTAGGCAGGCCGCCCCGCCACGGTCTCGAGCAGGTCGATCAGGCGCCCGAGCCAGGTGCCGTCGGCGGTGCGCGGCGCGCCGGGTGCGCCGGGCGCGGGTTCGCCTTCGCGCAGCGCCTGCTCGAGCAGCTGGTCGATGCGCCGCTGCGTGTCGGGGCGCGCGAGCCGGTAGCGGCGGCCCTCGTGCAGCGCGGCCACCCGGGCCCGGCCCGCGTCGTCGAGCTCGAGCATCGGCGCCGGCGCCGCTTCGGTCGCCGGCGTCTCGCGCACCGGCTCGGCGAGCAGCGCGTCGAAGACGCCCTCCACGTCGTCGCGCGCCGCCCGCAGCGCCGCCGCGAAGCCCTCCGGCGTCATCGCCAGCATCCCGGCGATGCGCGCCTGCACCTGGGGGTCGTCGGGCAGCCGATGGGTCTGCGCATCCTCCTGGTACTGCACCGCGTGCTCCACCCGGCGCAGCAGCATGTACGCGTTGGCCAGCCGGTCGGCGGCGGCGGGCTCGAGCAGGCGGCGCTGCGCGATCGACTCCAGCGTGACCAGCGTGCGGCGGTCGCGCAGCTGCGCATCGCGCCCGCCGCGCACGATCTGGAACAGCTGTGCGCAGAACTCGACCTCGCGGATGCCGCCGCGCCCGAGCTTGACGTCGATGCCGCCACCGTCGCTGCTGTCGCGTCGTGCGCTGCGGCGCTGCGCCTCGCTGCGGATCATCGCGTGCAGCTCGCGCATCGCGCCGAAGGCCGCGAAGTCGAGGTACCGGCGGAACACGAAGGGCTGCACGATCCCGCCCAGCGACGCCTCGTCGCGTCGGCGCGCCTCGGGGCCGGCCAGGCCCGAGTCGGCGATCACCTTGGACTTGAGCCAGGCGAAGCGCTCCCACTCGCGGCCCTGGTCGTAGAAGTACTGCTCGAGCATCGGCAGCGTGACCACCAGCGGCCCGGATTCGCCGTTCGGCCGCAGCCGGGTGTCGACGCGAAAGACGAAGCCGTCCTCGGTGACGTCGGACAGCAGCCCCGAGGCGCGACGCGCCAGCCGATGGAAGAACTCGCCCGAGGACAGCGGGCGGCCCGTGCCGCCGGCGGTCTCGCCGTCGTCGCGGTGCACGAAGACCAGATCGATGTCGGAGGACACGTTGAGCTCGTCGCCGCCGAGCTTGCCCATGCCGACCACCAGCAGGTCCTGCGGATGGCCGTCCGCATCGGCGGGCAGTCCGTGCACCTCGGCCAGCTCGGCCCCGGCGTGACGCACCGCGACCGCGGTGGCGATCCGGGCCCAGGCGCTGATCGCCCCGCAGACCTCGGCGAGCGGCGCGAGCTGCCGGACGTCGCGCTCGATGATCGCCAGCACGAGGATCTGGCGGGCCCGGCGCAGCGCAGGGCCGGGATCCGCGGCCGCCCGACCCGTGCCGGCGGCCGGCGAGCCCGCCGGCGTCGACAGGGCGACGACGCGGTCCCAGCATCTTGCGACCGCGTCGGGATCCAGCGGCTGCGCGACCAGTCCGGGCAGCAGCGCGGCGATCGCGGGTTGCCGCCGCGACAGCGCGTCGAGCGTCCGGTCGAACCACGCCGAGCTGGCGCGTGCCGCGAAACTGTCCGTCAACATCGGGTCCGATCGGAGCGGGGAGGCCCTCGAAAGGGGCCGGTCATCGGTATGCTACATTCCAACGACCCTCGGACGACCGCTGGCCGAGGGGCCTCGTCCCCGGACCCGTGCGCCGGACCTCGATCCATGACCGTCCACTCGACGCCGCTCTCGTCCAGACTGGCCGGCGTCCTGCTCGGTCTGCTCGGGCTCGTGCTCTGTGCCGTCTTCGGCACCTACCTCACTGTCCGGCACGTGCTCTGGCCCCGGGTCGACGCCTGGCGCCCGGAACTCGTCGCACAGATCGAGCGCCAGCTCGGCCGCCCGGTCGCCATCGACGCGCTGCATCCGGGCTGGGACGGCCTGCATCCGTCCCTGCGCATCGACGGCCTGCGCCTCGATGGCCCCGATGGCGAACCCCGTCTCGCGGTGGCCTCGGCCTTCGCCCGCGTGTCCTGGCGCTCGCTCGCCCTCGGGCACCTGCGATTCGCGACGCTGCGATTGAGCGCGCCTCAGGTGGTGGTGGAGCGGCTGGCCGCCGGACGCTTCGCGGTGGCCGGCTTCGAGCTCGCGCTCGACGGCCCGGGTGACGGCCGCGCGGCCGACTGGCTGCTCACGCAGGGCGACATCGACGTGGCCGATGCGGCGGTGCGCTTCGTCGACCGCAGCGGCACCTTCGCGCCGCTCGGGGTCGACGGCGTGTCGCTGCGGCTGCGGGGTGCGGGGCGCCGTCACCAGGCGAGCCTGACGATCGCCCGCGGCGGCGACGCCGCCCGGTCGCTGTCCGCGCTCGCCGAGGTCTATCGCGAGCCGTTCTCGCGCCCCTCCGAATGGCGGCGCTGGACCGGCGAGGCGCACCTCGACGGGCAGGGCGTGGAGCTCGCGCGCGTCGCCGAGCTGGCCGAGGCGTTCGGCGTCGCGCTGGCGCCCGCGGCGGCGAGTGCCGAAGGGCGGCTCGACGCGCTCGCCTGGCTGCGATTCGGCGGCGCGACGCTGGTCGACGCAACCCTCAAGGCGCGGGCCGAGCATGCCGCGACCCGGCTCGAGGCCGGACCGATCGCCTTCGACGCGATCGCCGGCGAGCTGCGCATCGAGCGGCAACGCGACGGCGGCCACGTGCTGCGCATCGCCGGGCTGTCGGTCGCCGACGCCGCCGGGTTCGCCCTCGCGGCCGACGGCGACGCCGAGCTCGGGCTCGACCGCGACCATGCGCTGCGCACCGCGTGGCTGCGCCTGAAGGCCTTCGAGGCGGCGAGTGCGCTCCAGGCGGTGCGCCGACTGCCGCTGGCCGCGGGGCTGCGCGAACGCGTCGCGCAGGTCGGCGTGTCCGGCGACGTGCGCGACCTGACGCTGCGCTGGACGCGGCCGGATGCGCCGGCGGTCGAGGTGCGCCCCGCCGACCGCAGCGACGATGCGCGGCGGGCCCTCCCCGAGGCCCCGCGCTTCGAGCTGAGCGCCTCGTTCGAGCGCTTCGGCCTGCAGTTCGGCGAATCCTCCCCGGGTCACCGTCTGCCCGGTTTCGGCAACCTCTCCGGCTCGCTGAAGGCGAGCGACCGCGACGGCCGGCTCACGCTCGCGGCACGCAATGCGACGCTGGGCGTGCCGGGTCTCTTCGAGGACCCGATCTTCCCCCTCGAGCGTCTCGAGGCCGAGCTCGACTGGATGCGCGATGCCGAGGAGGGCACCTGGCGCGTCAACCTGCCGCGGCTCTCGCTCGTCACCGCCGACAGCCGCGGCACCGCCTCGGGCACCTGGCGCAGCGCACCGGAAGGCCCGGGCCACCTCGAGCTCGCCGCGCGCGTCGATCACGTCGATGCGCGCAACGTGTCCCGGTACCTGCCGACGGGGCTGGCTGGCTACGTCCGCGACTGGGTCGCGCACGCGCTGGTCGGCGGCAGCGCCGAGGACCTGCGCTTCGAGGTCCGGGGCGACCTTCGCCAGTTCCCGTTCCACGAGCCCGCCGACGGGCGCTTCCGGCTGACGGCGGCGCTGCGCGACGTCTCGCTCGCCTACTCGCCGCAGTGGCCCCGGATCGACCAGATCCGCGGCGACCTGAGTCTGGACGGCACCGGGATGTCGCTGCGCGCGCCGACCGCCGTCACCCACGGCGTGCGGCTGGTCGACATGCAGGCGAAGATCGCGGACTGGCGCGAGTCGGTGCTCGCCCTCGAGGGGCGCGCGGCGGGCGCCGCCCAGGACATGCTCGGGTTCGTCGACGCGACCCCGCTCAACGCGAACGTCTCCGCCTTCACGCGCGACCTGAAGGTCGGCGGCGATGCGCGGCTCGCGATGAAGCTCGCGCTGCCGCTGTACGAACTCGCCGCGTCCCGGGTCGGCGTCACCGTCGAGCTGCCCGGCAACGACGTCGCCCTCGACAGCACGCTGCCGCCGTTCGGCGGCGTGAGCGGCCGGCTCGAGTTCACCGAGCGCGGCCTGACGATGCCCGAGCTGCGGGGCACGCTGCTCGGCGGCCCGATCCGGGTCGAGGGGCGCCCGAGCGGCGAGGGACGGATGCGGATCGAGGCCACCGGCGCGGTCGACGCGGCCGGCCTGCGCCAGCTCGTCGACAACCCGCTCACGCGCCGCATCGAGGGCCGCACCGAGTACCGTGCGAGCGTCGACGTCGATCGGCGCGCCTCGACGCTGCGCATCGAGTCCGACCTGGTCGGCTTGGGCAGCACGCTGCCCGCGCCCTTCGACAAGCGTGCGGGCGACGTCTGGCCGCTGCGCGTGGTCTCGCGTCCGCTCGCGCCGTCCGGGCCCGCGGCCCGCCCGCCGGGCGACCGCCTCGACGTGCGGGTGCGCGACGACATCGCGTTCGCCTTCGAGCGCGAGCGCGATCCGTCGAGCGAGCGCCTCCTCGTGCGGCGCGCCGGCTTCGCGGTCGGCGGCGACCCGGTGCTGCGCGACGGCGGCCTGGCGGTGCTGGTGCGCACCCGCGCGCTCGATGTCGACGCCTGGCGCGCCGTGCTCGGCGACGGCGAACTCGAGCGCCTGGAGCGGCAGGCTAAGGCGGACGGCCCGGACGGCATGTCGCTCGTGCCCGACCTGGTGTCGGTGGTGGCCGACGACCTGCGGATCGCCGGGCGCGACCTGCACGAAGTGGTGGTCGGCGCCTCGCGCGTCGACGGCCGCTGGCGCGCCAACGTGGCCTCGCGCGAGATCGAGGGGCACTTCGAATGGCGCGACGCGCGCCCGGGCGAGCGCATCGGCACGCTCACCGCGCGCTTCGCGCGGCTCGTCCTGCCGCGCTCGCGGATCGGCGAGGTCGAGTCGGTGCTGTCGGCCTCGCCCGGCCAGCTGCCCGCGCTCGACATCACCGCCGACGAGCTGGTGCTCGGCACGCTGCCGATGGGCCGGCTCGCCCTCACCGCGACCAACGGCGGCAGCGCGGTGCAGCCCGTCTGGAAGCTCGACCGCCTGGTGATCACCAATCCGTCGGCGCGCCTCGAGGCTCACGGGCAATGGTCCTTCGCGGGCATCCCCCGGCCGCGGCCGGGCGCGCCCACCGCCTCGATCGGCGCCGATCCCGCCGGGGCCGCGCCCGCCGGGGGCGATGCGCGCAGCACCGCCCTCGAGTTCGAGCTCGAGGTGCTCGACGCCGGACGCCTGCTCGCCGGGCTGGGGCTCAAGGACACCGTGCACGGCGGCTCCGGCTCGCTCGGCGGCTCGGTGCACTGGCAGGGCTCGCCGGTCGCCATCGACTTCGGCTCGCTCGACGGGCAGGTCAATCTCGAGATGGGCAAGGGCGAGTTCCTGAAGGTCGACCCGGGTGCGGCCAAGCTCATCGGCGTGCTCAACATGCAGTCGCTGCCCAAGCGACTGTCCGGCGATTTCCGCGACCTGTTCAGCGAGGGCTTCGCCTTCGACACCATCGACGGCCGGGTGCGCATCGACAATGGCGTGGCCTACAGCGAGGCGTTCCGCATCCGCGGCCTGCAGGCGCAGGTCAGGATCCGCGGCGAGGCCGACCTGCAGCGCGAGACCCAGCGGCTCAACGTCGAGGTGGTGCCCGAACTGAACGCGGGCCTCGCCTCGATCGCGTTCGGCGCGATGGTCAACCCGCTGATCGGGCTCGGATCGTTCGCCGCGCAGTACGTGCTGCGCAAGCCGCTGCAGGAGGCGCTCGCCTACGATGTCGACGTCACCGGCTCGTGGACCGACCCCACCGTGAGCGAGCGGAACCGCCGCCTGCTGCCCGGTCGCGCCGACCCCGCCTTGCCCTGAGCCGGTCCCCCCGAGGCCCGGAACGCGCGGGCGCGGATGCTACCCTCGGCGCTCCCCACACCCCCCATCCCCCAGGACCCGGACATGACGGCGAAGCTCGCGATCGCGGCGATCCAGATGGTGTCGGCCGCCTCGGTCGGCCCCAACCTCGAGACCGCGCGGCGCCTGGTGCGCGAGGCCGCCGACGGCGGCGCGACCCTGGTCGTGCTGCCCGAGTTCTTCTGCCTGCTCGGCCGCAAGGACACCGACAAGGTCGACGCCAAGGAGCCGGCGGGCGAGGGCCCGATCCAGCAGGCGCTCGCCGACATCGCCCGCGAGGCCGGCGTCTGGCTGATCGGCGGCACCGTGCCGATCGCGACCAACGAGCACCGCCGCATCCGCAACGCCTGCCTGGTGCTGCGCCCGGACGGCACCACCTCGGCGCGCTACGACAAGGTGCACCTGTTCGGCCTGAAGCGCGACGGCCTGCGCTTCGACGAGTCGGCGACCATCCAGCCCGGCAGCACGCCGACCGTCGCCGACCTGGCCGGCCCGGACGGCGCGCCCTGGCGCGTCGGCCTGTCGGTCTGCTACGACCTGCGGTTCCCCGAGTTCTACCGGGCGCTGGGCACCGTCGACCTGATCGTCGTGCCCTCGGCGTTCACGTATCCCACCGGCCAGGCGCACTGGGAGGTGCTGCTGCGGGCGCGCGCGATCGAGAACCAGTGCTACGTGCTGGCGCCCGCGCAGGGCGGCACCCACGAGAACGGCCGGCGCACCTGGGGGCACACGATGCTGATCGACCCCTGGGGCGAGGTGCTGGCGCGCCTGCCCGAGGGCGAGGGGGTCGTGGCCGGCACGCTGTCGGCCGAGCGGATCGCCGAAGTCCGGGCCCAGCTGCCGGCGCTGGCGCACCGGACGATGTGAGGGGCGCGGCGACCACGGCCGGGCGCGGCGGCGTCCGGGGCTGCGTTAGACTGACCGGATGAATACCGTCGCCGACCCCTCCCTCTCGCGCCTCGCCCACGCCCGCAGCCTGCTGCTCGAGCCGTACGAGCTCGACGAGTCCAGGCTGTCCGAGGCGATCGGCGAGGTCTTCCGCCACCGCGTCGACTACGCCGACCTGTACTTCCAGTACACCCGCAGCGAGGGCTGGAGCCTCGACGAGGGCATCGTCAAGGCGGGCAGCTTCTCCATCGACCAGGGGGTAGGCGTGCGCGCCGTCTCGGGCGAGAAGACCGCCTTCGCCTATTCCGACGAGATCGGCTTCGATGCGCTGATCTCGGCGGCGCGGGCCACCCGCACCATCGCCCGCAGCGGCGCCGGCAAGGTCAAGGTCGCCGCGTCCATGAAGCCCTCGGCCGGGCGCGTGCTCTACGGCACCGCCGACCCGATCGCCTCGCTCGACGCCACCGCCAAGGTCGAGCTGCTGCACAAGGTCGAGCAGCTCGCCCGCCGGAAGGACCCGCGCATCGTCCAGGTCATGGCCGGTCTCGCCGCCGAGTGGGACGTCGTGCTGGTCGCGCGCTCCGACGGCGTCATCGCCGCCGACGTGCGCCCGCTGGTGCGCCTGTCGGTCACCGTCATCGCCGAGCACGCCGGACGCCGCGAGCAGGGCACCGGCGGCGGCGGCGGGCGCGTCGACTTCGCCTACTTCACCGACGCGCTCATCGAGCGCTACGTCGACGACGCGGTGCACGCCGCGCTGGTCAACCTCGAGGCGCGCCCCGCGCCCGCGGGCATGATGAGCGTCGTGCTCGGGCCGGGCTGGCCGGGCGTGCTGCTGCACGAGGCCATCGGCCACGGCCTCGAGGGCGACTTCAACCGCAAGGGCTCGTCGGCGTTCGCCGGCCGACTGGGCGAGCGGGTCGCGGCCAAGGGCGTGACCGTGGTCGACGACGGCACCATCCCCGACCGCCGCGGGTCGCTCAACGTCGACGACGAGGGCAACCCGACGCAGCGCAACGTGCTGATCGAGGACGGCATCCTCAAGAGCTACATCCAGGACTCGCTGAACGCGCGCCTGATGAAGGTGCCGGTCACCGGCAACGGCCGCCGCGAGTCGTTCGCGCACCTGCCGATGCCGCGGATGACCAACACCTTCATGATGGGCGGCGACCGCGATCCGAAGGAGATCGTCGCGTCGCTCGAGCGCGGGCTGTACGCGGTGAACTTCGGCGGCGGCCAGGTCGACATCACCAACGGCAAGTTCGTCTTCTCGGCGAGCGAGGCCTACTGGGTCGAGAACGGCAAGATCCAGTATCCGGTCAAGGGCGCGACGATCATCGGCAACGGGCCCGACGCGCTGACCCGCGTCACCATGATCGGCAACGACATGCGGCTCGACACCGGCGTGGGCGTCTGCGGCAAGGACGGGCAGTCGGTGCCGGTCGGCGTGGGTCAGCCCACGCTGAGGCTCGAAGGCCTGACGGTCGGCGGCACGGCCTGAGCTCGGGCCGCGGCGCGGGCTGCCGGCCCGCGAGGGAGGGGAAGCCATGACGACCGCATCGGACCCGACCGACCTGATCGGCCGCGCACCGGTCTTCGAGCCACTCGCCGGCCACGTCGAGCGCACGCCCGACGCGCTGTGCGAACGCGCCCGCGCGTTCGCCGACGAACTGGCCCGCCGCCGCACGGTCCGCGAGTTCAGCGACCGGCCGGTCCCGCGCGAGGTCATCGAGCACTGCCTGCGCGCGGCGGGTGGTGCCCCCTCGGGCGCGAACCTGCAGCCCTGGTACTTCGTCGTCGTCACCGACCCCGCGATCAAGCGGACGATCCGCGTCGAGGCCGAGCGCGAAGAGCGCGAGTTCTACGAGCGCCGCGCGCCGCGCGAGTGGCTCGAG
>JAIYAG010000265.1 GCA_027489195.1 Burkholderiales bacterium
CCGCCGCCGCCGCGCTGGCCCCGGGGGGCGCGGTGGCGCTCGCGCCCGGGCCCGGCGCACCCGCCGGCGAGGCACTCGAAGCCGCCTGCCGCGCCGGCCGGCATGCGCTCGAGTCCGCCGGCTTCGCGGTCTCGCCCGCCGGCCATCCCGAGCCGCCCGCGACAGGCTCGGGCGGCCTGCCTGGCGGGACGGCCCGGCAGGACGTGCCGGACCCGACCTTTGCGCTGCCCGCCGCACGCGCGCTGCGGATCCGCGGCCATGCTGCGGCGTCGGCGTCCACCCGTGGCGAGCGCCCCGGGGGCGGTCGCTGCGCGCTGGTGATCGGCGCCGGGCTCGCCGGCAGCGCCGTCGCCTTCGCGCTCGCGCGTCGCGGCTGGACGGCGACGCGGCTCGACGCGGGCACGCCGGGCGGCTCGGCCCAACCGGTGCTCGCCCAGCATCCTTCGCTGACGCCGGACGACGCGCCACTGTCGCGGCTGACCCGCGCGGCGACCCTGCTGGCGAACGGTCCGTACGCGCTGGACGTGCTGCGCCGGCACGGACGCGTGCAGCTCGCCGACCCCGACCAGGCGCATCGCGTCACTGCCCGGCTGCCGCGCGACTGGGCCGAGCCGGTGGATGCCGCCGGCGCCTCGGAGCGCGCGGGCGTACGGCTGCGTCGCGGGGGCTGGTGGCTGCCCATGGCCGGCAGCGCGGACCCGCGTGCCCTGTGCGATGCCTGGACGGTGGCCGGCGTGCGCGCGCGCGACGGTGCCGCGGTCGCGACGCTGGTGCGCCTGCAGGACGGCTGGGTCGCCCTGGACGCCGAGGCCCGCGTGCTCGGCGAGGGCGCCGTGGTGGTGCTCGCCTGCGGCACCGGCGGGCCCGCCATCGTCGACGCGCCGGGTGCGCTGCCCCGGCCTCTGGCCGCGCACTTCGGTGCCGCAGGCCTGCGACGGCACGCGGGCCTCACCACGCTGGCGATGCCGCATCCGAGCCGCATGCCACGCTGCACGGTCGGCGGCGACGGACACGCCGTGCCGCTCGACGGGACCCGTCTGCTGCTCGGCCCCGCGGGCAGCGTCGACATCGACGACATCGACGACATCGACGACGACGCCCCGGCCGACCCGTCGAACGGCGATGGCGGTGGCGATGGCGGTGGCGTCGCGCATGACGATCGCATCGCGCCTGGCGAGCGGTCCCTGCTCGCCTGGTCGCGCTTCGCCTCGCAGCTCGCCGACGCCGGTCCCGTCCCGATGCTCGCCCCCGGACGCCAGGGCCAGCGCCTGTCGACCCGTGACCACCTGCCCCTGATCGGCCCGGTGCCCGACGCACGGGCCCTCGCCGCGCTCGCCGCGGGGCACCGCGACGATCGCCTGCCGCTGCCCGTCCTGCCGGGGCTGTGGACCGCGACGGCGTTCGGCGGACGCGGCCTGCTGTGGTGCGTGCTCGCCGCCGAGCTGATCGCGGCCCGCCTCGACGGCGAACCCTGCGCACTCGAACGCCCCCTCGCCGCCGCGCTGTCGCCGGACCGCTTCCTGCGCCAGGCGCTGCGCCGCGTCGACACCTCGGGTTGACCCGCGCGACGGCCCCCCCGTACCCTCGACGGTTTGCCCGGCCGCGCATGCTCACCGTCCTCGAGGTCACGCTCCCCGTCTTCGCGCTCGTGCTCTGCGGCTGGGTCGCCGCGCGTCGCGGGCTGCTGCAGGACAGCGGCGTCGAGGGCATCAACATCTTCGTGTTCTGGTTCGCACTGCCCGCGATGCTGTTCCGCGCGGTGGCGGCGCACCCGGTCTCGAAGATCGCCGACCCGCGCTATTTCGCCGCCTACCTGCTGGCGGGCGCGATCCTCTTCGCAGGCATGCTGTGGCTCGCGCGACGTCGCCCGGCCGGCGACCGCACCGCAATCGCATTCTCCGCGACCCACGGCAACGTCGGCTTCCTCGGCCTGCCGCTGCTCGCGCAGCTCGGCGACGAGAGCCGCCTGCCCGCGATGGTCATGGCGATCGTCGCCGACATCTGCGTGGTCATCGTCGGCGCGATCGTGCTCTTCGAGTTCGCCCGCAGCGGCGAGGACGGTGGCACGCCGCGGGCTGCCCGCCTGCGCGCCGCGCTCGGCGGCCTGCTGCGCACGCCCCTGATCCTCGGCATCCTGGCCGGACTCGTGTTCTCCGCGACCGGCGCGCAGCTGCCGGCGCCGGCCGACGCGCTTGTCCGGCTCCTCGCGCAGGCGGCCGGCCCCTGCGCGCTGTTCGCGATCGGCGCCTCGCTCGGCGGCCGCGCAGTGGTGCTCGACCGCACGGTCGGCGGGCTGCTGCTCGCGAAGCTCGTGGTGCATCCGGTGCTGGTCGGCGCGGCGATGTGGGCCCTGGGCGCCGACCCCGCGCTCGCGGCGATCGGCGTGCTCGCCGCCGCCTTGCCGACGGCGAGCAACACCTACATTCTGTCGCAGCGATACGGCATCGACACCCGTGCGATCGGTTCCGCGATCGTCATCGGCACCTTCGCGGCGGCGGGCACGGTATCGTTCGTCATCTGGCTGCTGCAGCTGCGAACCGCCTGATCCGACCCGCGCACCGTGCGCCCGCGAGCCCGTCCACGCCCTCCTCCGCCCGCCCAGACATGACCCGAAAGACCATCCCGATCGTCCGCTACGACTGTTCGAAATGCCCCGGCTACTGCTGCAGCTACCCGCGGATCGAGGTCAAGGACCGCGACCTCGCGCGGCTCGCGAAGCACTTCGGCCTCGGGAAGGCCGAGGCCGAGCGCAAGTTCACCCGCTGGTACGAACCCGGCGAGC
>JAIYAG010000187.1 GCA_027489195.1 Burkholderiales bacterium
GAGGCCACCCGCGATGTCCGATGTCCTGCAGCGCATCCTCGCGGTCAAGGCCGAGGAGATCGAGGCCGCGCGCGCGCGCGTGCCGCTCGCCGCGCTCCGGCGCGAGGCGGAGGCCGCCGGCCACGGCGACGACCGCGCCCGGGCCCTGCGCGGCTTCG
This sequence comes from Burkholderiales bacterium, assembly GCA_027489195.1. Classification (GTDB taxonomy): domain Bacteria; phylum Pseudomonadota; class Gammaproteobacteria; order Burkholderiales; family Burkholderiaceae_E; genus UBA4615. Next base: position 159 of record JAIYAG010000187.1, read on the forward strand.
AGGCCGCGTTGCGCGCGAAGCTCGCGGCCGGCCGTCCGGCGGTGATCGCCGAGGTCAAGAAGGCCAGTCCGAGCAAGGGCGTGCTGCGTGCCGACTTCGACCCGGCCGCGATCGCGGCGAGCTACGAGCGCGGCGGCGCGGCCTGCCTGTCGGTGCTGACCGACGTGCGCTTCTTCCAGGGCGCGCCCGAATACCTGCAGGCCGCGCGTGCGGCGTGCGCGCTGCCGGCGCTGCGCAAGGACTTCCTCGTCGACGAGTACCAGGTGTACGAGGCCCGCGCCTGGGGCGCCGACTGCGTGCTGCTGATCGTCGCCGCGCTCGACGATGCCCGGCTCGCCGCCCTCGAGGCGTGTGCACTCGGCCTCGGCATGGACGTGCTGGTCGAGGTGCACGACGCGGCGGAGCTCGACCGGGCGCTGCGGCTGCGCACCCCGCTGCTCGGCATCAACAACCGCGACCTCCGCACCTTCGACGTGAGCCTCGACACCACGCTGTCGCAGCTGCACCGCATTCCGCCCGACCGGCTCGTCGTCACCGAGAGCGGGATCCTGTCGCAGGCCGACGTCGGCCGCATGCGCGAGGCGGGCGTGGGGGCCTTCCTCGTCGGCGAGGCGTTCATGCGCGCGCCGGATCCGGGGACGGCCCTGGCGGCGATGTTCGCCTGAGCGCACCCCCCGCCGTGCGTCGGATGCGCGTCGTGTTTCGGCACGGCGTGCGGAGCGCGGCGCGTGCGATGCCGCGCGATGCGCCCTACACTGTGCCGCGCCCAGCCGAGCCCCCATGTTCCCGACCCTCTCCTTCGACAGTCAGAGCTTCGACCCCGCGACCCTCGAGACCATGGTGGCGCGTGCCGCCGGCGGCCTCGAACGCCTCGGCATCCGGCAGGGCGACACCGTCTCGCTCATGTCGCGCAACCAGCCTTCGCTGCTGGTCGCCATGCTCGCGGCGCGCACGCTCGGCGCCTACTTCTGCGCGATCAACTGGCACTTCAAGGCCGAGGAGGCGGGCTTCATCCTCGCCGACAGCGGCTCGAAGGCGCTGATCGCCGACCGCGACCTGCTGGCCCGCATCGCGCCCGGCATCCCCGCGTCGATCCCCGAAGGCGCCCGGCTCGCCGTGCGTCCGGAGCCCTCCGTCGTCGCCGCCTATCGCCTCGACGCTGCCGCGCTCGAGCTGCCGCCGGCATGTGTCGCGTGGGAGGGCTGGTTGCCCGCGCAGCCGCGCTACACCGGACCGCCCCGCATGCCCCGCGGCTTCGTCCCGTACACCTCGGGCACCACCGGCCGGCCCAAGGGCGTGCGCCGCCTGCCGCCCGATCCGTCCGTGGCCGCCGAGCAGGCGGCAGCCAACACCGCGCTGCTCGCGGCCGTCTTCGGCATCGGCCCCGATTCGCGCTGCCTGATCGCAGCGCCCCTGTACCACAGCGCGCCGTCGTCGTACGCGCTCTTCGCGGCCGCGCGCGGCGCCTGGCTGCGGATCGAGCCGCGCTTCGAGGCGCAGTCGCTGCTCGCCGCGATCGAGCGCCACCGCGTCACGCACCTCTACCTGGTGCCGACGATGATGCACCGCCTGCTGCGGCTGCCGGAGGCCGCGCGCCGGGCCTTCGATCACTCGTCGCTGCGTTTCGTGCTGACCACCGGCGCGCCCTGCCCGCCGCAGACCAAGCGCGCGATGATCGACTGGTGGGGCCCGATCGTGAACGAGGCCTACGCCGCGAGCGAACTCGGCTGGGTCACCGCGATCGGTGCCGAGGACGCGCTCGCCCATCCCGGCTCGGTCGGTCGGCCGCTGCTCGACGCGCGGCTCGCGGTCCTCGACGAGGACGGGCGCGCATGCGCGCCCGGCACCCCCGGGCGCATCTACGCCCGCCAGCCCGCCTATCCGGACTTCACCTACATCAACCAGCCCGACGCGCGGGCCGCGATGGAGCGCGACGGCCTGGCCTCGGTCGGCGACGTTGGTTTCCTCGACGAGGGCGGCTGGCTGCACCTGTGCGACCGGGCGGCCGACATGGTGCTGTCGGGCGGGGTCAACATCTATCCCGCCGAGATCGAGGCAGCGCTGGCGTCGCTGCCGGGCGTCGCCGACAGCGCCGTGTTCGGGATCCCCGACGACGAGTACGGCGAACAGCTGATGGCGGTCGTCGAGCCGCAACCGGGTGCCGCCCTCGACGCCGACGCGGTCCGGCGTCACCTCGCCGAGCGGCTCGCCGACTTCAAGGTGCCGCGCCGCATCGAGTTCGCGGCCAGCCTCCCGCGCGAGGAGACCGGAAAGATCTTCAAGCGGCGGCTGCGCGAGCCGTTCTGGGCCGGGCGCGAGCGGCGGATCTGAGCGACGCGCGCGCAGGCGAGGCGGTGCCCAGCCATCCGCGCCGCAGCAGGTTGTCCGCGGCCGAGGCCGTCAGGGTCGCGTCGGCCGCAGCGGGCGCGTCGAGCACCACCTCGAAGCGCATCAGCTCGTCGCGCCGGAAGGCGACTACCGCGACCGTGTCGCCGGCGCGGCGGCGCGCGAGCAGCGCCTTGAGCGACTTCTCGTCGACGCGCAGCCCGTCGCAGGCCACCAGCACGTCGCCGGCCGACAGGCCGGCGCGATGGGCGGCGCCGCCGGTGTAGGCCGTCGCGATCGCGAGGTCGCCCCCGCGCGAGGCCGTGCGCACGCCCAGCGTCGGCGCCTTGTCGGCCGCTGCGAACGACAGCGAGACGCCGAAGGGCGCGAGCAGCTTCGCCAGCGGCAGGTCCGCGGTGCCGTCGACCCAGCGCGCCAGCGGCGCGTCCAGCGTCACGCCGGTCGCCTCGCGCAGCAGCGCGGGGAACGCGCCTTCGGGCAGCCCCTGCTGAGCCGTGCCCGCGCCGCCGCCGGGCGCGTAGAAGTCGCGCCCGTATCGGGTCCAGAGCAGCCGCATCGCGTCGTCGAGCGAGGCCCGGCCCTCGGTCTTCGCGCGGACCGCGAGATCGATCGCCATCGCGACCAGCGAGCCCTTGGTGTAGTAGCTCACCACCGTGTTCGGCGAGTTCTCGTCCTGCCGGTAGTACTTCACCCAGGCATCGAAGCTCGACTCGGCGACGCTCTGCACGCTCCGGCCCGGCCCGCGCTGCACCATCGAGACCGTCCGCGCCACCGCCTTCAGGTAGTCGCCGGCCGAGATCACGCCGGCGCGCACCAGCATCAGGTCGTCGTAGTAGGAGGTGAATCCCTCGAAGATCCAGAGCTGCCGCGTGTAGGCCTCTCGGTCGAAGTCGTAGGGCACGAAGGCCGCCGGCTTGATGCGCTTGACGTGCCAGGCGTGGAAGTACTCGTGGCTGGCCAGCCCCAGGAAGGTCCGATAGCCCTCGTTCGACTCGGCCATGC
>JAIYAG010000322.1 GCA_027489195.1 Burkholderiales bacterium
GGAACGGCTCGAGCGCGACGTCGAGCTCCTTCGCCGAGATGTCCCAGCCGTGGGTGCGCTCGGCGGCGATGTCGAAGGGCCAGATCTTCATGCCGGTGATGCCCTGCTCGAGGAGCGAGACCGCCACCTCGTCGGCCCGGTACAGGAAGCCTTCGAGGTCCTCGTACGGTCCGTTTGTCTCGCCGACGTGCCAGTTCGCCACCGCCTGCGAGCGCGCGTCGCGGATGTACTTGTAGCCCGCGCAGGTGTTGTAGACGCGGATCGAGTCGCGCGAGCGCCCGCCGAGCGCATCGGCCACCGGCAGGCCGGTGGTCTTGCCGAACAGGTCCCACAGCGCGATGTCGACCGCGGAGTTGCCGCGGGTCTCGGCACCGGCCGAACGCCAGCCGAGGTAGTTCGCCAGGTCGCGGCCGATCGCCTCGATGTGCAGCGGATCGCGGCCCACCAGCTTCGGCGCGACGCTCTCGTGCAGGTAGGCCTCGACGGCCTGCGCGCCCATGAAGGTCTCGCCTAAGCCGACCAGGCCCTCGTCGGTGTGCAGGCGCACCCAGATCAGGTTGGGGAACTCGCCGAGGCGAATCGTTTCGAGGGCGGTGATCTTCATGTCCGGATCGGCTCGCTGTGGCGGTGGTCTCGGCGACATCGTAGCGGGACCGCGCCCGATCGCGCAGCACCGGCCACGAGAAACCGGGCGCGATGCGATGGCGCCTCGGCCCGTGGCCGGGGCGCGATCCACTACACTGGCGCCCGATCCCACCGCCCTCCCGCAGCCGCACGCATGACCGCGATCCGCCTGATCGTCGGGCTCGGCAACCCCGGCCCCGAACACGAGCTCGACCGACACAACGCCGGCTTCTGGTTCGTCGACGAGGTCGCCCGCATGCACGGCGGCAGCTGGCGGCGCGAGGCGCGCTTCCATGGCGACGCCGCGCGGGCCAAGGTCGGCGGCGAGGACCTGTGGCTGCTCAAGCCCGGGACCTACATGAACCGATCGGGGCAGGCGGTGGCGGCGCTCGCGCGCTTCTACCGGATCACACCGGCCGAGATGCTGGTCGCGCACGACGAGCTCGACCTGCCGCCCGGGGCGCTGCGCCTGAAGCGCGGCGGCGGCAGCGGCGGGCACAACGGCCTGAAGGACATCACCGCCGCGATGGGCGGCCCGGACTACGGGCGGCTGCGGATCGGCATCGGCCATCCGCGCGACCTGTACCCCGGTCGCGAGGTCGTCGACTTCGTGCTGCAGCGGCCCTCCAAGCCCGAGCAGCGGGCGATCGACGAGCGGATGCCGGCCGCGCTCGACGTCGTGCCGCTGCTGGTGGCCGGCCACTGGGAACGCGCCGGGCAGCAGCTGCACACCGTGCCGAAGGCGGCCGCGGACGCCCCCGCTCGGGCGGCGCCGAAAGCAGCGGGCGCCGGCACGAGCGCCCCGGCGCCGGGGACGCGCCCGACCGAGCGTTGAGCTCGATCCGCCTGCTCGCCGGCCCACGCGCCCGCGAACGCATCGCGCGCGACGGCCTGCAGCCGGCCTCGGTCGCCGGCGTGGCCGCGGCCGCCGGCGGACCGAAGGGCCTTGCCTTCCTGCCCTTCGACGCCTGGCTGTTCGGCGACTGGCTCGCCGCCGCGCCGCCTCGACCGCGTCTGCTCGCCGGTGCATCGATCGGTGCCTGGCGGATGGCGGCGGCGGTGCACCCCGACGGCCCCGCCGCGACCCGCCGGCTCGGCGAGGCCTATCTCGAGCTGCAGCGCTACCCGCTCGATCCCGCGTCCCGCCTCGTCTCGGCGGTCTGCCGCCAGATCGTCGAGGCCACGATCGGCGACGCCACGCGCTTCGTCGCCGGCGCGCGCCCCGGACACGCGCTCGCGGTCGTCACCGCGCGCGGCCGTGGCGCGGTCTCGCGCGCCGCGGGCCGGCCCGCCTTCGCGCGCGCCGCGGCGGCCAACCTGATGTCGCGCAGGCGGCTCGGCGCGCATCTGCAGCGGGTGGTGTTCGGCATCGGCGACACGCACGCCGCCGGCGTGTGGCCCGACGACGCGTTCTCGACCCGCCATGTCGCGCTCGACGCCGCCAACGCGGTCGACGCGCTGCTGGCCTCGGGCACGATCCCGCTGCTGGCCGACCCGGTGCGCGACCCGGGCGGCGCGCCGCCCGGCGCGTACTGGGACGGCGGTCTCGTCGACTACCACCTGTTCCTCGAGTGGCGCGCGCTCGACGGCCTGCTGCTGTATCCGCACTTCACGCCCTGGCTGACGCCCGGCTGGCTCGACAAGTCGCTGCCCTGGCGCCGTCGCGGGCCCGCCGCGCACGCGCGCTGGCTCGACGACACGCTGCTCGTCATGCCGTCGGATGTGCTGCTCGCGCGGCTGCCCGGCGGGCGCCTGCCCGAGCGGCAGGACTTCCATCGCCACGGCGCAGACCACGACGGGCGACTGCGCGACTGGCGCCGCGCGATCGGCGAATGCGAGGCGATGGCGGCGGACTTCGCTGCCTTCGTGCAGCGGCCCGACCCGGCTCGCCTGGAGGCGATCGGCGCGGCCTGAGCTCCCGGCGCCGCCCGCTGCGGCGTCGCCTGCACCGGGCGATACAATCACGCCCGTGAACCGGCACGGCCGCGCGCGTCGCGCGCCGCCCCCGGACGGGCTGCGCCTGCCACGGCGCCCCGGACAACGACTCGCAAGGATCTCCCCATGGCTCTCAAGTGCGGCATCGTCGGCCTGCCGAACGTCGGCAAGTCGACGCTCTTCAACGCGCTCACCAAGGCCGGCATCGCCGCCGAGAACTATCCGTTCTGCACGATCGAGCCCAACGTCGGCATCGTCGAGGTGCCCGATCCGCGCCTGCAGGCGCTGTCCGCGATCGCCAACCCCGAGAAGACGCTGCCGGCCACGGTCGAGTTCGTCGACATCGCCGGCCTGGTCGCGGGCGCCTCCAAGGGCGAGGGCCTGGGCAACCAGTTCCTCGCGACCATCCGCGAGACCGATGCGATCGTCCACGTGGTGCGCTGCTTCGTCGACGAGAACGTCATCCACGTGTCCGGCAAGATCGATCCGCTGTCCGACATCGAGGTGATCAACACCGAGCTCGCGCTCGCCGACATGGCGACCTGCGAGAAGGCGCTGCACCGGGCCTCGAAGCAGGCCCGCTCGGGCGGCGACAAGGAGGCCACGCGTCTGGTGGCGGTGATCGAGAAGTGCCTGCCCGTGCTGAACGAGGCGCGGCCGATCCGCTCGCTCGACCTGTCGCCCGAGGAGCGCGTGGCGATCCAGCCGCTGTGCCTGATCACCGCCAAGCCGGCGATGTACGTGGCCAACGTGCGGGAGGACGGCTTCGAGAACAACCCGCACCTGGAAGCCGTCAAGAAGCTCGCCGCCGCAGAGAACTCGCGCGTCGTGCCGGTGTGCGCCGCGATCGAGGCCGAGATGGGCGACATGGACGACGAGGACAAGGCCGTCTTCCTCGCCGACATGGGCATGACCGAGCCGGGCCTGAACCGCGTGATCCGCGCGGCCTACTCGCTGCTCGGCCTGCAGACCTACTTCACCGTCGGTCCTAAGGAAGTGCGGGCCTGGACCGTGCGGATCGGCGCCACCGCGCCGCAGGCCGCGGCTGTCATCCACACCGACTTCGAGAAGGGCTTCATCCGCGCCGAGACCATCGCCTACGACGACTTCCTCGCGTGCAAGGGCGAGGCCGGCGCCAAGGAGAAGGGGAAGATGCGGCTGGAAGGCAAGGACTACGTGGTGCACGACGGCGACGTCATGCACTTCCGGTTCAACGTCTGAGGCGCGGGCGACGGCGCCGGTCGGCGCGGTCTGCATCGAGGCTGCAGTCGAGCCTCGTCCGGCCAATCGAGACACCGATGCGGCCAGGCTCGCGATGTGCTTGACGCCAAGCAAGGCGCGTCCGCTTGCCCGAGCGTACGATGGCCCCAGGGTCAGGACCCGCGTCCCAAGACGGACGCGGCCGACCCGCCCCAGCCAACTTCGGGAGTCCCCCATGAATCCGATCCGACGCGCATCGATCGCCGCGGCCCTGCTGCTGCCGCTCGCCGCGGGCACCGTGCTCGCACAGGACGTCAAGCCCAACACCATGCCGCCGCCGAAGAAGGTGGTGCCCAAGGCCGAGCAGCAGGCCGAGATCCGCAGCAAGACCACGGCCGCGCTCGAGAAGTTCTACACGACCGAGCCGAAGATCAAGGGCGAGGTCGCAGCCGCGCCGGGCTACGCGGTGTTCACCACCTACGGGCTGAGCTTCATGCTCGGCGGAGCCGGCGGCAAAGGGCTGGTGCACGACAAGGCGACGAACAAGGACACCTTCATGTCGCTGGCGCAGGCGAGCGCCGGTGTGCAGATCGGCGCGGCGGAGAGCGACATGCTGGTCATCTTCCCGAACAAGAAGTCGATGACCGACTTCGTCGAGAAGGGCTGGACCGCGGGCGCCGGCGGCGGCGGCTCGGTGGGCGCGGCGGGCAAGGGCGCCGGCGGCGCCACCGGCCAGAAGATGGGCTCCGAGGCGATGGTCTACACCATCACCAAGAACGGCCTGCAGGCGGGCGGCGCGGTCGAGGGCACCAAGGTCTGGAAGGACAAGGCGCTGAACTGAGCGTGGCCGGGGCCCGCCGCGCGCGGCGGGCCGCGTGATCGGGCCGGCC
>JAIYAG010000524.1 GCA_027489195.1 Burkholderiales bacterium
CGACTGACGTCCGTCACCCACGCAGGGCAGCATCGTGATGCCCTGCTTCACCAGCGCGTCGGGCGGCAGCATGTTCACCACCTCGGCCGCACCCGGATAGCCGATCGGGCCGGTGCCGCGGATGAACAGCATGCAGTTCGCATCGATGTTCAGCGACGCGTCGTTGATCCGCTCGTGGTAATCCTCCGGCCCCTCGAAGACGATCGCCCGGCCCTCGAAGGCGTTCGGATCCTTCGGGTCCTCGAGGTAGCGCGCACGGAACTCCGGCGAGATCACCGAGGTCTTCATCACCGCCGCATCGAAGAGGTTGCCGGAGAGCACCGCGAAGCCGGCCTCCTTCTGCATCGGCGCGTCGTAGGCCTTGATGACCCGGCGATCGGTGACCGGCGTGTTGCCGTAGGCCTCGCCCACGGTCTTGCCCGAGACCGTCATCGCGTCGGCGTGCAGCTTGCCGGCCTGCAGCAGCTCGTTCATCACGCCGGGGACGCCGCCGGCGCGGTGGAACTCCTCGCCGAGGTACTCGCCCGCGGGCATCAGGTTGGTCAGCAGCGGGATCGCGTAGCCGATGCGGTCCCAGTCGCGGATGTCGAGCTCCACGCCCATGTGGCGCGCGATCGCGGTCACGTGCGGCGGGCAGTTGGTCGATGCGCCGAGCGCGCTCGAGGCGACGATCGCGTTCTCGAAGGCCTTGCGCGTCATCACCTTCGAGGGGCGCAGGTCCTCGCGGATCATCTCGACGATGCGCCGCCCGGTCCAGTAGGCCATCTCGTACCGATCGCGGTGCGGGCCCGGAATGGCGGCGCAGCCGGGCAGCGACATGCCGAGCGCCTCGGCGACGCTGTTCATCGACAGCGCGGTGCCCATCGTGTTGCAGTGTCCCGCCGAGGGCGCGCCCGAGGCGACCATCTTCAGGAAGCCGTCGTAGTCGATCCGGCCGGCGGCCAGCTCCTGGCGCGCGAACCACACGATGGTGCCCGAGCCGGACAGGCCGCCGTTGTGATACCCGTTGATCATCGGGCCGCCGGACAGCACGATCGACGGGATGTCGACCGTCGCCGCACCCATCAGCATCGCCGGCGTCGTCTTGTCGCAGCCGGTGGTGAGCACCACCCCGTCCATCGGATAGCCGTACAGGATCTCGACCAGCGACAGGTAGGTGAGGTTGCGGTCGAGCGCGGCGGTCGGCCGCTTGCCGGTCTCCTGGATCGGATGGACCGGAAACTCCATCGGGATGCCGCCACCGTCGCGGATGCCGTCGCGCACGCGGTGCGCGAGCTCGATGTGATGGCGGTTGCACGGCGACAGGTCGCTGCCGGTCTGGGCGAGGCCGACGATCGGCTTGCCGCTGTTCTTCAGCTCGTCGAGCGACAGCCCGAAGTTCATGTAGCGCTCGAGGTAGAGCGCGGTCATCCCCATGTTGTCGGGGTTGTTGAACCACGCGCGCGAGCGCAGTCCCTTCGGTGCCGTGGTGCCGCCCATGTCGTCTCTCGTCTCCTCGTGCCTGGAGCGCCGAGTGTAGCAAGCCCCCCCGGACGGCAGGCGGCGACGTTCCATCGGCCGGCAGCGGCCGTCCGCGAGGTCGCGCTCGAGCGGCGCCCGGGGCGGCCGATGATGCTCCGAAGCCGCCCCACTCCGCCCGATGACACCCCGCTCCGCGCCTGCCGCCCTCGTCTGCTCCAGCGTCCCCGCCGCCCCGGGCGGGGACGGCGCGCCGTCGTCTTCGGCCTGCGCCGAGCTGCGCGAGCGGCTCGAGCGCAGCGAGGCCCGGCTCGAGGCGCTGATGCGGCTGTCCTCCGACTGGTTCTGGGAGCTGGACCTGTCGCTGCGCTTCGTGCGCTGCACCGGCGGCGGCCCGTCGGCCGACGACCTGGGGCGGCTGCTGCTCGGGCGCGCGCCCTGGGAGCTGCCCGCCACCACGCCGCTCTCCGGCGAGTGGGACGACCTGCACTCGCTGCTCGAATCCCACCGCCCGTTCGCCGACTTCGTCTGCGTCACGCGCGCGCTGGGCGGCAACGTCGAGCGGCGGATCGCGTTCAGCGGCGAGCCGATGCCCGCGCCCGACGGCCGCCGCATCGGCTGGCACGGCCTGGCGCGCGACGTCAGCCAGGCGCACCGCGCTCAGGAGCGCCTGCGCCAGCTCGCGCACCGCGACCGGCTGACCGGGCTGCTGAACCGCGGCGCGACCGAAACCGCGCTCCAGCAGCTGCTCGAGGACGCCGCGCACGGGGGCTTCCGGGTCCACGTGATGTTCGTCGACCTGGACGGCTTCAAGGCGGTGAACGACCGGCTCGGGCATGCCGCCGGCGACCGCGTGCTGCAGGAGTCCGCGAACCGCCTGCGCTCGGTGCTGCGCGACGAGGACCTGCTCGGGCGCTTCGGCGGCGACGAGTTCGTCGTCGTGCTCTCGGGCCGCCACGCCGCCGGCGGCGACCTCGCTGCCCGCGTGTGCTCGCGCCTGCGCGACGCGATGGTGCCGCCGATCGCGGTCGACGGGGTCTCGTGCCAGCTCGGCGCCAGCATCGGTACCGCGACCTATCCGGACGACGCCGTCGAGCTCGCCGCGCTGCTGCAGGTCGCAGACGCCGCGATGTACGAGGCCAAGCGCGCTCGGCGCCCGGCACGGTCCCCGGCATGAGCGACGCCCGGAGCCCCGCCCTCGCGTGGCGGGCGGCCGACGACGCCGCCGCCGTTCGTACGTCGGGCGGCGCCGTCCGTCCCCGGCCGGACACGATCGCGTATCCATCCCCAGCCGCCGGCCGCACACTCGGCCGCGTGATCCCACGCACTTCCCGCAGAGGCCTCCGATGAGCGCCGTCGGAGCCCCGGCCGACACCGTCGTGCTGTCCGGACTGGCCCGTGCCCTCGTGCAGCATCAGCTGCTGAGGCCGGAGCAGGCCGTCTCGCTGCATCGCAAGATCGAAGGCACGTCGACGAAGTTCATCGACGAGCTCGTCAGCGGCGGCCAGCTGCCCTCGATCAAGCTGGCACGCTTCGCCTCCGACACCTTCGGCCTGCCGCTGATGGACCTCGCGGCGCTCGACCTCACGTCGATCCCGACCGAGCTGGTCGACCGCAAGCTGCTGGTGGAGAGCCGGATCCTGCCGCTGCTCAAGCGCGGCAACCGCCTGACCGTGCTGCTGTCGGATCCGACCGACCTGCAGGCGATCGACCGGGTCAAGTTCCAGGCCCAGGCGACCGTCGACCCGATCGTCGTCGAACACGACAAGCTGCTCAAGGTGATCGACAAGCTCGGCGCCTCGGCCACCGAGCAGGTCACCGCGCTCGCCGAGGGCGACTTCTCGGACATCGAGCTCGAGGACGGCACCGCGGAGCCTGCGCAGGCCGAGGACACCTCCGAGGTCGATGACGCGCCGATCGTGCGCTACCTGCAGAAGGTGCTGCTCGACGCGATCAACGGCGGCGCCTCCGACATCCACTTCGAGCCGTACGAGAAGTACTACCGGATCCGCTACCGGATCGACGGCGAGCTGCGCGAGATCTCGCAGCCGCCGCTGGCGATCAAGGAGAAGCTCGCCTCGCGGATCAAGGTGATCTCGAAGCTCGACATCTCCGAGAAGCGCATCCCGCAGGACGGGCGGATGAAGCTCGTGATGTCCGCGACGCGCGCGATCGACTTCCGGGTCTCGACGCTCCCAACGCTGTTCGGCGAAAAGGTCGTGATCCGGATCCTGGACCCATCCAGCGCCAAGCTGGGCATCGAGGCACTGGGCTACGAAAAG
>JAIYAG010000504.1 GCA_027489195.1 Burkholderiales bacterium
ACGCTGCACCTGGCGGGCGAGCTGTTCAACGAGATGGCGGGCATCAAGGCCACGCACGTCGCCTACAAGGGCAGCGCGCCGAGCATCGCCGACCTGGTGGGCGGCCACGTGCAGTGGGCGTTCGACGCGCCGAGCCTGACGATGCCGCACGTCAAGACCGGCAAGCTGCGCGCGATCGGCCATACCGCCGCGACCCGCATCCCCTCGCTGCCCGACATCGCGCCGATCGCCGAGACGCTGCCGGGCTACGAGGTGCTGAACTGGTACGGCGTCGTCGCGCCGACCGGCACGCCGCCCGACACCGTGAAGCGGCTGGGCGACGCGATCCGCACGGCGATGTCGGATGCCGAGGTGCGCAGCCGCGTGGCGGCGCTCGGCATCGATCCGGTCGCGACCTCGCCGGACGAGTTCAGGCGCTTCATGGACAGCGAGACGACGAAGTGGACGCAGGTGATCCGACGCGGGAACATCTCGGCGAACTGAGCCCCGAGGACCCCCGATGAGCACCGCCCCGATCACGCTGCACGTCGACGCGAACCACTACAGCCCGTATGCGATGTCCGCGTACGTGGCGCTGGTGGAGAAGGGCGTCGCCTTCGAGCTGCGGCCCGTCGACCTCGACGCCGGCGAGCACCGGCGCGCGGCCTACGGCGCGACCTCGGCCACCGGCCGCGTGCCGACGCTGGACCATGGCGGCTTCCGGCTCGCCGAGTCCTCGGCGATCGACGAGTACGTCGACGAGGCCTTCGCCGGGCCCCGGCTGTATCCGGCCGACCTGCGCGAGCGCGCGGTGGCCCGGCAGGTGCAGGCGTGGCTGCGCAGCGACCTGATGCCGATCCGCGAGGAGCGTTCGACCGTGTTCGTGTTCGCGAAGCCGGTGCCGACGCCGCTGTCGCCGGCCGCGCAGGCCGCCGCCGCACGGCTGTTCGCGGCCGCGGGCGGCTGGCTCGCGCACGGCGGCGAGCACCTGTTCGCCGACTGGTGCATCGCCGATACCGACCTCGCGCTGATGCTGAACCGGCTGGTCATGGCCGGCGACGAGGTGCCGGCTCGGCTCGCGGACTACGCGACGCGGCAGTGGGCGCGGCCGAGCGTGCAGCGCTGGGTGGCGCTGTCGCGCGGCTGATCGCTCACTGCACCACCACCTCGCTGATCTGCATCGCCGGCACGATGTCGGTGTAGTTCGGGACGTCGGCCATGATCGCTTTCGCGTTCGGGCCGAACGCGGCCTGGAAGGCCGGGACCGACTCGAAGAACAGCTCGCAGTAGGCGACGTAGGGCGGGGGCGCGCCGGGGGCGCCGCCCGCGAGTCCCTTCGCGACCGTGTACGACAGGCAGGCCGCGCCGACCGTGTCCTTGACCATCGGCATGTGCGTGTCGCGGTAGTACGCGTGGTCGAACTTCGCGCCTTCCGTGTGCGGGTACATCACCGTCACCTTGATCATCGTCGTCTCCCCGGACCTCGCGCCCGGACGGCGCGGAATGCGCACGCCCGGCACGAGCCGTCGGAGTCTGTGCCGCGGCCGGGGCGGGGTCAATCGGCGGTGACACCGGGTCCGGCACCGACGCCTCGTGCACACGCCCCGCGTCACCCGGGATGCGGGCGCTCAGGCGGTCGGAGGGCAGCCCTGCGGCTTGACCACCCGTTCGGTCGATGCCGGGAACCGGGCGAGCTTGCCGGCCGGCCGGCGCGGGCGGCGCAGCAGTTCGCCGCCGCAGTTCGGGCAGTGCCCGCCGAGGCGGCCGTCCGCGCAGGCCGCGCAGAAGGTGCACTCGAAGGAGCAGATGCGTGCATCGGGCGTCTCGGGCGGCAGGTCGACGTCGCAGCACTCGCAGGACGGCTTGAGCTTGAGCATGGCGATCTCCGGGGTCCTCAGGCGTTGCGCGCCGCGTCGTCGCCGGCGACCAGCACGAAGCCCTCGTCGAGCCAGCCGGTGACGCCGCCGATCATCTTCTTGACCGGCCGCCCGAGCCGGGCCAGCCGCAGTGCGGCGCGGTCGGCGCCGTTGCAGTGCGGCCCCGCGCAGTACACCACGAAGAGCGTGCCCTCGGGCCAGGCCGCCATCCGGGCCGCGTCGATCTCGCGGTGCGGCAGGTTCGTCGCGCCGGCCACGTGGCCGCGCGCGAACGCGCCGGGTCCGCGCACGTCGAGCAGCACGAAGGCGGCGGCACCCGCGGCCAGGTCGGCGCCGACGTCGGAGCAGTCGGCCTCGTGGGCGAGCAGCGCCTCGAAGTGGGCGAGGGCGGCGGCGGACGGTGCGGCGGGGGTCGAGGCGACGATCGAACTCATGGCGGTCTCCCGGGGGCGGTGGCGATGACCGCAGTCTGCACCCCGGACGTCCGCTCGGGCAGTGGCGCGATCGCCAGTGTCTGGTAAGTTTCGGCCAATGCGCGCCATCGACCCCGGCATCGTCGCCGTCCTCGCCTACGACGGCCTGTGCACCTTCGAGTACGGCATCGCGATCGAGCTGTTCGATCTCGAGCGGCCGGAGCTGGGCGTGCCCTGGTATGACTGCCGGATCGTCGGCGTCGACGGCCGCGAGGCACGCGGCAGCGGCGGCGTGCAGGTGCGCGCGCACGCCGGCGTCGCGGCGCTGCGCCACGCGCGCACGATCGTCGTGCCCGGCTGGCGCGACCGCGCCGAGCGTCCGCCCGAGCCGCTGCTGCGCGAACTGCGGCGTGCGGTCGGGCGCGGCGCGCGCGTGCTGACGATCTGCTCGGGCGCCTTCGTGCTGGGCTACGCGGGCCTGCTCGACGGCCGGCGCGCGACCACGCACTGGCGCTACGTCGCCGAGCTGCGCGAGCGCTTTCCGCTCGCCCGCGTCGAGGACGACGTGCTGTACGTCGAGGACGGGCCGCTGATCACCTCGGCAGGCAGTGCCGCCGTCATGGATGCCGGCCTGCACCTGATCCGCCGCGACTTCGGTGCCCGGGTGGCGAACATGGTCGCGCGCCGGCTGGTGATGCCGCCGCACCGCGAGGGCGGGCAGGCGCAGTACGTCGAGACGCCGGTCTCGCCGCGGCCCGGCCGCACGATGGCGCAGGTGCTCGACTGGGCGCGCGCGCGGCTCGACGCGCCGATCGCGATCGAGACGCTGGCCGAGCGCGCGGCGATGAGCCCGCGCACCTTCCTGCGGCACTTCGAGGCGAGCGTCGGCGAGAGCCCGCTCGCGTGGCTGCAGCGCGAGCGGATGGCGCGGGCCCGCGAGCTGCTCGAGTCGACGGCGATGCCGGTGGCGCAGGTCGCCGGCCAGTGCGGCTACGGCTCGCCGGAGACCTTCCGGGTGGCCTTCCGGCGCATCGTCGGGGTGCCACCGGGGACGTATCGGGCGCGGTTCGGACGCGGTGCCGACGCGGTTCGGACACCGGTGACGCAGGCCCGGGCCGCGGTCCGCGCGTGAGCGCGTCCCGGGCCGGCGCCGCGCGGGCCCGGTGCATACTCGCGCGGTGACGTCTCCCATCCGACCCGGCGAGCTCCCCGCCCACGCGCTGCTCGCGCGATACCGCGCCGACGGCGCCTTCACCGACTGCTGGATCGCCGACCTGCCGCGGCCGGTGACGCATGCCGACTACGTCGAGGCCTTCTACACGACGCCGCTGTTCGGCGTGGAGCGGCGGCTGCTGGCCTGGTTCGCCTCGAAGCCGTCGACCGCCGCCGAGGCCCGCCTGCTCGCCGAGTCCCGCGCCGAGGCGTTCGCCGCGTGGACGGTCGAGGCGCGCGCCGCCGACCAGCTGCTGCTCTGCGACTTCACGCGCCGCACGCGCTCGTGGCTGATGGTCGAGCCGCTCGCGGACGGCGCGGGCACGCGGCTGTACTTCGGCTCCGCGGTGGTGCCGCGGCGCGATCCGACCGGTGTGGGCGGCTCGATGGGCGTGGCGTTCCACGCGCTGTCCGGCTTCCATGCGGTGTACTCGCGTGCGCTGCTCGGTGCGGCGCGTACGCGGCTGACGAGGGTGGGCGCGGCCCTGCAGGCGACGCCCGACGTGCCGACGCAGACTGCGTCGCTCGCGTCGCCCGCCTTGCTCGCCACGAACGCCACCCCCACGGCGCCGGCCGAGCGCGCGCCCGCATCGCGCTCGCAACGTGCATCGCCCACCGCACCCACCGCACCCGCCGCACCCGCCGCAC
>JAIYAG010000597.1 GCA_027489195.1 Burkholderiales bacterium
GGCAGCGCATGGCGCTCGCCGAGCTTCCAGTCGTTGAAGTCGTGGGCCGGCGTGATCTTCACGCAGCCGGTGCCGAACTTCGCGTCGACGTAGTCGTCGGCGACGATCGGGATCTCGCGCCAGGCGGCTGCGTCGCCGGCCGACAGCGGCAGGCGCAGCATGCGGCCCACCAGCGGCGCCCAGCGCGCGTCCGAGGGGTTCACCGCGACCGCGGTGTCGCCGAGCATCGTCTCGGGCCGCGTGGTGGCGACCACCAGCGAATCCACGGTCACGGTGCGCGCGGGCTCGGTGTCGGTCGCGGGCAGCGCGACCTCGACCGGGCCGCCGGCCAGCGGATAGCGGATCTCCCAGATCCGGCCGTCCTCCTCCTCGCTGTCGACCTCGAGGTCCGACACCGCGGTCTGCAGGGTCGGATCCCAGTTGACCAGCCGCTTGCCGCGGTAGATCAGGCCCTGCTCGTGCAGCGACACGAACACCTCGAGGACGGCCGCGCTCATCGAGGCGTCCATCGTGAAGTAGCCGGCGCGCGCGCCGTCGGTGTCGGCGTAGTCCCAGTTGCCCGACGCGCCGAGCCGGCGCATCTGGCCGATGATCGTCGCGCCCGACTGCTGCTTCCATTGCCAGACGCGTTCGAGGAAGGCCTCGCGGCCGAGGTCGTGACGCGTCAGGCCCTGCGCCTGCAGTTGGCGTTCGACGACCACCTGCGTCGCGATGCCCGCATGGTCGGTGCCCACCACCCAGTTGACGTCCGAGCCCTTCATCCGCTGCCAGCGCACGAGGGTGTCCATCAGCGTCTGCTGGAACGCGTGACCCATGTGCAGCGTGCCGGTGACGTTCGGCGGCGGCAGCTGGATGCAGTAGCCGGATGCGGTGGTGGACAGGCCCTCGCCGGTGGCCGGGGCGCCGCCGGGCGCCTGGCCGAACAGCCCGCGCGACTCCCACAGCGGGTACCAGCGCGCCTCGATCGCGGCAGGCTCGAAACTCTTGGCGAGCGCAGCGTCGGCCGCGCCCTGCTGTTGCGGGGCGTTCATGATCGGATGGGAACCACGTCGGGGAAACCGGCGATTATAGGCCGGCGGGTCCCGTCATCATGGCCGCGGCCGCCGGGCGATCTCGGCGTGCACGCGGGTGATCTCTTCGTTCACCGCGCGCGCGACGAGGTCGCGCACCGCGCGCATCACCGACTCGCGCAGGTCGGTGGCGAGCGACTCGGCCGCGCGGTCGACGACCGTCTGCAGCGAGTCGCGCAGCGCCGCGTCGAGCAGCGCCTCGGAGCGCCGCGACAGCCGCTCGGTCACGTTCTCCCGGACCCGCTCGGCCAGCCCGGACCAGTCGACCTCCTCGAGCGTGCGCGGCAGTTCCTCCGGCACGTAGCGCGGGACCTGCACGATCTCGGTCAGCATCGGGATCGCCTCGTCGGGCCCGGTCCTGCCCGGCGCTGGGGCCGCCGAAGCGGTCGGATCGGACATCGACGTGGGCGAGGGCGGCTGCGGATCGGCCATGGCGGGCCCTCAGCGCCGCTCGGGGGCGGCGACATCGTGCGTCGGGGACAGCGGATAGCCGCGGTCGCGGTAGAACCGGAAGCGCTCGCGTCCGCGCTCGAGCTCGTCGGCGCCGACCACCTCGACCAGCCGCTCGAAGCGGGCGAAGCCCTCGGGCGTCGTGCTGCCCAGGTTCACCAGCACCTCGTGCCAGGGCAGGCCGTCGGGCGAGGCGGTCAGCAGCACCGGCGTCTCCGCCGCCAGCGCGTCGCTCGCCATCACGTGCGGCACGAAGTCGTGCGGCGCGAAGGTCCAGAGCGCGGTGTCGAAGGCCTTGAGGCGTACCGGGTCCTCGCAGCACACGACGACGTGCTGGCCGGCCCGGTAGATCTTGCGGACCAGGCGGCAGCCGTAGGCGATCGCGTCGGGCGCGTTGACGTGGAAGTCGATGCGCGTCATCGCGATGGCGCCCCGGGGCCGCCCGCGGCCGGAGCCCTCAGCCCGCCCGGCCGAGCACGAAGCGGGTCAGCAGCGGCACCGGCCGTGCGCTCGATCCCTTGGCCGCGCCGGATTTCCACGCGGTGCCGGCGATGTCGAGGTGGGCCCAGTCGTAGGCCTTGGTGTAGCGCGCGAGGAAGCAGGCCGCGGTGATCGCGCCGCCCGCCCGGCCACCGACGTTGCCCATGTCGGCGAAGTTCGACTTCAGCGCGTCCTGGTACTCGTCGTCGAGCGGCATGCGCCAGCACGGGTCGGCCATGTCGCGGCCGGCGCCGGTGAGCTCGGCGGCGAGTGCGTCGCTCTTGGTGAACAGGCCGCTGTGGTGGTGGCCCAGGGCGACCACGCACGCGCCGGTGAGCGTCGCGATGTCGACGACCGCCGCCGGCTTGAAGCGCTCGGCATAGGTGAGGGCGTCGCACAGGATCAGGCGGCCCTCGGCGTCGGTGTTCAGGACCTCGATGGTCTGGCCCGACATGCTGGTGACCACGTCGCCCGGACGCGTGGCCGTGCCCGAGGGCATGTTCTCGCAGGTCGGGATCAGGCCGATCAGGTTGACCTTGGGCGCGAGCGCCGCGACCGCGCGCAGCGTGCCGAGCACCGAGGCCGCACCGCACATGTCGAACTTCATCTCGTCCATCTCGCCGGCGGGCTTGATGGAGATGCCGCCGGTGTCGAAGGTGATGCCCTTGCCGACCAGCACCACCGGCGCCTGCTTCGGACCCGCGCCCTCGTAGCGCACCACGATGAACTTGGGCGGCAGCGCCGAGCCCTGGGCGACCGCCAGCAGCGCGCCCATCTTCAGCGCCTCCATCTGCTTGCGCTCGAGCACCTCGACCTTCATGCCGAACTCGCGTCCGAGCTTCTTGGCGGCATCGGCGAGGTAGGCCGGCGTGCAGACGTTGCCCGGCAGGTTGCCGAGGTCGCGTGCGAGGTCCATGCCGTCGGCCAGCGCCGTGGCGGTCTTGAGCTCGGCCGTGATCGCGGTGGCCTGCGCCCGTTCGCAGCCGAAGGCGAGCGTGCCCGGGCCGCGCGGCGAGGTGTCGCGCTTGCTCTTCATCCGGTCGAAGCGGTAGCCGAGCTCGCGGGCCGCGAGGGCCTGCACGCGGGCGCGCCAGCCGGCGTCGCGGCCGTTGACCGCGACCTCGCCGAGCCAGGACACCGCGTCCTTGGCACCGGTGGCCGCGAGCGCGCGCAGCGCGGCGCGGGCGGATTCGGTGAACGCCTTCTCGGAGGGCGCCGACTCGTCGCCGAGCGACACCAGCAGCGCGCGCTCGATGGGGCCGTCGAGGCCCACCAGCAGCGTGGAGCCGGCCTTGGCCGGCAGGTCGCCGCGCGCGAGGGCCGCGGCGATCGCGCCGCCCGCCATCGCGTCGACGGCGCGGGCCGCCGCGCCGGGCTTGCCGCCCTGGACCGCGAGGATCGCGCAGCCCGTCTTGGTCTTCTCGGGTGCGGAAGTCTTTGTGCTAAATTGCATCGCGGCAGGTCCTGGGGCTCGGTTCCGGGCGGGGCCGATTATAAGCGAGCCACAGCGAGCCAAGCGGGCCCCTCCATGCTGTTCAAGCGGGCGCTGCGGCGCGATCTCACCAACCTCGCAGGCGCCGTCTTCGCGACGCTGTTCACGATCATGGTCACCACGACCCTGATCCGCCTGCTCGGACGCGCCGCCTCGAACCGCGTCGCCACCGCAGACGTCGTCCCGCTGATCGCCTTCGCGTCGGTCAACTACATCCCCGTGCTGCTGGTGCTCACCGTCTACGTGACCGTCCTGATGACCCTGTCGCGGGCCTACCGCGACTCCGAGATGGTCATCTGGTTCGCGAGCGGGCAGGGGCTGGGCGCGTGGATCCAGCCGGTGCTCGGGTTCGCCGCGCCGTTCGTGGCCGTGATCGCGCTGGTCGCGTTCGTGGTCGGGCCGTGGGCGAACCGGCAGGCCGCCGACTACCGGGAGCGCTTCGAGCAGCGCGAGGACGTCTCGCAGGTGTCGGCGGGGCAGTTCCGCGAATCCGCCGGCGCGAACCGCGTGTTCTTCGTCGAGTCGATCAGCGAGGACCAGTCCGAGGTCCGAAACGTGTTCGTGACCCAGGCCCGGGGCAATAAGCTCACCGTGGTCGCCTCCAGCGGCGGGCGCATCACCGTCGATGCCGACGGCGACCGGTTCCTGGTCCTGGAGGACGGCCGGCGCTGGGACGGCGAGTGGGGCGGCAACGCGTACCGCCTGATGGAGTTCGAGCGCTACGGCCTGAGGCTGCAGGCCAAGGCCTCCGGCATCGCCAATCCGTCGTCGCGGCTCAAGACCACCTGGGACCTGATCTCCGATCCCACCGGCCCGAACCTGGGCGAACTGGTCTGGCGTGCCGGCCTGCCGATCTCCGGCCTCGTCGTCGCGCTGCTCGCGATCCCGCTGGCCTTCGTCAATCCGCGCGCCGGCCAGTCGATCAACCTCGTCATCGCGGTGCTGATCTACGTCACCTACAACAACCTGACCGGGGTGATGCAGGCCTGGGTGTCGCAGGGCAAGGTGTCGTTCGGGCTCGGGCTGGTGATCACGCATGCGGTGGTGCTCGTGGTCGCGGCCTGGCTGTTCTGGCGCCGCACCTCGCTCGTGCGGCTGTGGCCGCCGTGGCGCCGTCGCCGCGCCGCGCCGCCGGCCGCGCCGGTCGCCGCGTGAGGGGCGCGTCGCGATGACCGTCATCGGGCGATACCTGTCGCGCGAGATCGCGCTCGGCGTGCTGTTCGTGCTGTTCGGCTTTCTCGGGCTGTTCGCGTTCTTCGACCTGGTCAACGAGCTCGACGACCTCGGGCGCGGCGCCTACCGGATCCAGCACGCGATCGCCTTCGTCGCGCTCTCGCTGCCCAGTCACGTCTACGAGCTGATGCCGATCGCCGCCCTGATCGGCGCGATCTACGCGCTCGCGCAGTTCGCCTCGCACTCCGAGTTCACCGCGATGCGCGCGGCGGGCATGGGCCGCACGCTGGCGCTGCGGGGCGTGCTGATCGTGGGCGCGGCCTTCGCGGTGCTCACCGCGGTGATCGGCGAGGCGGTCGCACCGCCGGCCGAGCGGCTGGCCCAGAGCCTGCGGCTGACCGCGCTCGGCTCGGCGGTCGGAGGCCAGTTCCGCTCCGGCATGTGGATCAAGGACACGCTGCGCGATGTCGACGGCACGCCGCTGCGGCTGCGCTTCGTGAACATCGGCGTGCTGCGGCCCGACGCCACGCTCGACAACCTGCAGATCTTCGAGTTCGACACCGAGTTCACGCTGCGCTCGGTGATCCGCGCCGGGCGGGCGGTGTTCGTCGGCGACGGCCGCTGGCGGCTGACCGACATCGAGGAGACCGAGTTCATCTCGGGCCGCACGCTCGACCGGCTGCCGACGCTCAGCTCGCGGGTGGTCAAGGAGGCGGTGCGCGACTGGCCGTCGGAGCTCGGCCCCGAGATCGTCCGTGTCGCGATGCTCGAGCCCGACCGCATGTCGCTGATCGGCCTGGTGCAGTACACGCGCCACCTGCGCGAGAACCGCCAGAACGCCGAGCGCTACGAGATCGCGCTGTGGAAGAAGATCGTCTATCCGCTCGCGGTCATCGTGATGATGACGCTGGCGCTGCCCTTCGGATACCTGCAGGTGCGCGCCGGCAGCATCGGCTACAAGGTGTTCGCCGGCATCATGCTCGGCATCGCCTTCCACTTCCTCAACGGCCTGTTCTCGCACCTCGGCCTGTTGAACACCTGGCCGGCATGGCTGTCGGTCAGCATCCCCAGCATGGTGGCCCTCGCGGTGGCCTTCGGCATGCTGGGCTGGGTCGGGAGAATGAAATGAGCACCGGCATCGTCCTGTTCGGCCACGGCGCGCGCGATCCGCGCTGGGCGGACACGATCGAGGCGCTGGCCGCGCGGGTCGCCGAGCTTGCGCCCGGCACGCCGGTGCAGGCCGCGTTCCTCGAGTTCATGACGCCCGACCTGGCGACGGCGGTCGATGCACTGGTCGCGCGGGGCGTCGACGCGATCGTGGTCGCGCCGGTGTTCCTCGCGGCGGGCGGCCACGTGCTGCGCGACCTGCCCGATCGGCTCGCCGCGATCGCGACCCGTCATCCGGGGCTCTCGGTGCGCGTGGAACCCGCGCTCGGCAGCCTGCCGACGGTCCTGGATGCCATGGCGCGCCACTGTCTGGAGACACTTCGTACCCCGCAGCCGACGCCCGCCGATGCTGCATTGCGAGGCGCGCCGGGGCCGCAAAAAGAGATGGACGCCACGTGACCGTTTAGTTAGCATCCCGCTCAATCTCGGTGCGCCGCAGGGCGCTTCGAGAACGGTGTATCGAGGAGGAGGAGAGGCAGCGACGCTGCCATTTCAAGGCGCACGGTGACGTGCGCCTTTTTCTTTTCCCCGACCGTACCCGCACCCGCGACATCCGGTCTCCGATCGGTGGCACGCCCGGCTGTGATACCGTCGCGCGGCCTCGCGGGGGTCCGGCCATGCGGCCGATGCCCCCTTGCGGAAAATGGTTTAAACCTAAACAATTGCCGTTTCATCGTTCGAGCCCGGCCGAGCGCCGGGCGCAGCGCAAGGAGTCGGAGACATGCAGATGCTGAAGATCGCCGCAGCCCTCGTGGGCACGGGCCTGTTCGCTGCCGGCAGCGCGTCCGCCCAGGTGGTCCTCACCGCCTCGAGCTGGCTGCCGCCCACGCACACCCTGTCGCAGTCGCAGGCGAAGTGGTGCGAGGACGTCGCGCAGGCCACGCAGAGCCGCGTGAAGTGCAACATCCTGCCCAAGCCGGTGGTCGCGCCGCCGGGGACCTTCGACGCGGTCCGCGACGGGCTGGCCGACCTGTCCTACAGCGTCCACGGCTACACGCCGGGGCGCTACGTGCTGACCCAGATGGCCGAGCTGCCGTTCCTGGGCGACTCCGCCGAGGCGAACTCGGTCGCCTACCAGCGCATGTACGACAAGTACCTGTTCAAGGCGGCCAACGAGCACAAGGGCCTGAAGGTGCTGACCGTGTTCACCCACGGTCCCGGCATCGTGTTCAACACGAAGAAGCCGCTCAACTCGCTGGCCGACCTGCAGGGCCTGAAGTTCCGCGTCGGCGGCGGCATGGTCAACGAGATCGGCAAGGCGCTCGGCGCGAACGTCACGCTCAAGCCGGCGCCCGAGTCGTACGAGCTGCTGTCCTCCGGCGTGATGGACGGCACCTGGTTCCCCGCCGAGTCGGTGGAGTCCTTCAAGATCGACAAGGTCATCAAGCACAAGACGACCTTCCCGGGCGGCCTGTACAACACGAGCTTCGCGTTCGTGATGAACGAGGCCACCTGGAACAAGATCCCGAAGGCCGACCAGGCCGCGATCGAGAAGCTCTCGGGCGAGACCGCC
>JAIYAG010000400.1 GCA_027489195.1 Burkholderiales bacterium
AAGCCGCTGGCGCCGGTCACGAAATAGTTCATCCTGAAATCCTCCTCGTCGTTGGTCTTGGCCGGGCGGCGCGGGGCGGCGCGCGGGGAGGACGGATCATTGCATCGGGACGGGGGCCTCGGCAACCCGCCGTCCGCCCATCCCCCCGACGATTAGTGTGTGTCCTCTAGGCGGCTTGCCTACACTGCATTCATCGCCGGTCCCGACGACGCGGCGCGAACCCCGACAAACCGAGTCAAAGGAGCAAGCGACCATGGTCAAGAAGACGAAACCGGCGATCGACAGCAAGGCGGACAACCAGCTCGCCGCCGCCGTCAAGGACTCCGCCCAGCAGATCTGGCTGGCCGGCCTCGGCGCCTTCGCCAAGGCCCAGGAAGAAGGCAACAAGGTCTTCGAAGCGCTGGTCAAGGAAGGCAAGGACATCCAGAAGCGCACCCGCGCGACCGCCGAGGAGAAGCTCGGTGCGGTCACCGGCCGGGTCGGCAGCGTCGCGGGCAATCTCGGCACCGTCGCCGGCAGCCTGTCGAAGCAGGCGACCGACTCGTGGGACCGCCTGGAGACGGTGTTCGAGGAGCGCGTCGCACGCGCCCTGAACCGCCTCGGCGTGCCGACCAACAGCGACGTGCAGGCCCTGATCGCCCGCGTCGATGCGCTGAATGCCGCGGTGCAGTCGCTGGGCGGCAAGCCGGCCCGGGCGCCGCGCGCGGCCGCGGCCCGCAAGGCCCCGGCGAAGGCCGGCAAGGCCCCGAGGGCGGCCTCGAAGGCGGCCGTGAAGGCCCCCGCGAAGGCGGCCAAGGCGCCGCGCGCGCCGCGCAAGGCGGCGAAGAAGGCCGCGGTCGCGTCGGCATCGTGAACCAGGGCCGGCGGGCCGCGACAGCGATCCGCCGGCACCGGCCATGAGCGCCCTGCCCCACTCTCGTCCCTCGGTCGGCATCGCCCTCGCCGGCGGCGGCTTCCTCGGCGTCGCCTACGAGCTCGGTGCGCTGGCGGCGCTGTCCGAGTCGATCGACGGTCTCGACCTCACCGCCCTCGACGTCTACGTGGGCGTGAGCGCCGGCGCCTTCCTCGCGGCCGGACTCGCCCACGGCCTGACCCCGCACGCGATGGTCAGGATGTTCGTCGAGACCGAGCTCGACGAGGGCCGCTTCGACCCGGCCTCCCTGCTGCGCCCCGCCTGGAGCGAGTTCGGCACCCGTCTGGCCGACGTGCCGCGGGTGGCGACCGACATCGCCGGCGAGGTCCGGCGAGGCCTGCTGCACGGCGGGCTGGGCACCGCGGTCTGGCGCGGCATCGACCGTGCCGCGACCCTTCTGCCGACCGGCGTCATCGACGCGTCGCCGGCCGAGGTCAAGCTGGCACGGCTGCTGTCGGAGGACGGCCGCGCGAACCGCTTCGATGCGCTGCGGCCGGCGCTGCGGATCGTCGCCACCGACATCGACACCGGCGAATCCCTGGCCTTCGGCTCGCCCGGAACCGAGCACGTGCCGGTCTCGCGGGCGGTGCTCGCCTCGTCGGCGGTGCCCGGGCTCTTCCCGCCCGTGGACATCGAGGGCCGCTCGTTCGTCGACGGCGCGCTCAACAAGACGCTGCATGCCTCGATCGCCCTGCAGGAAGGCGCGGGGCTCGTGCTGTGCCTGAACCCGCTGGTGCCCTACAGTGCCGGCTCGGCGGGCCCGCCCGCTGCGATCGCGCGCCGCGGCCTCGGCGCGGTGCTGGCCCAGACGGTGCGGACCGCGATCCGCTCGCGCATGAGCGTCGGCCTCGAGAAGTACCGCGCCACGCACCCGGACGCCGACGTGCTGCTGTTCGAGCCGCGTTCGGACGATGCCACCACCTTCTTCACGCGCATCTTCAGCACCGCGAGCCGACGCGGGCTGTGCGAGCACGCGTACCGCCAGACCCGTGCCGACCTGCTCGCGCGGGCACCGACGCTCGCACCGGTGCTGGCCCGCCACGGCCTGCGCCTGAACGAGGCCCGACTGGCCGACCCGAAGCACGCCCTGGTGCGCGAGCCCACGCATCCGCTGCCGCGCACCGGCCGCCTGGGTCAGGCGGCGCGGCGCCTGGGCTACGCGCTCGACGATCTCGAACGCGTGGTGCGGCTCTCCCAGCACCGCTGAACCGGCGCCCGGAGGCCTTCGGGCCCGGTGCTATGCTCGGCCGAGCGCCGGCCACGGACAGGCGCACCGGAGGAAGACCGATGCCGACGCAGCGCAAGCCGCCCCGACGCACGCGCGAGCGCATCCTCGAGGTGTCGCTGCGGCTGTTCAACGACCAGGGCGAGCCCCACGTCACGACCAGCGCGATCGCCGACGAGATGAACATCTCGCCCGGCAACCTCTACTACCACTTCCGCAACAAGGACGACATCGTCGATGCGCTGTTCGAGCAGTTCGAACGCGACATGGATGCGCTGCTGCGCCTGCCCGAGGACCGGGCGGCCGACGTCGAGGACGCCTGGCTGTTCCTGCATCTGCTGTTCGAGACGATCTGGCGACACCGCTTCGTCTACCGCGACCTGAGCGACCTGCTGACCCGCAACCGCAAGGTCGAGACGCACTTCCGCGGCATCCTCGAGCGCAAGACGCGCGCGGCGCGCGCGCTGTGCGACGGGCTCGCCGCACGCGGCCAGCTGCGTGCGAGCGACTTCGAGATCGAGGCGCTCGCGACCAACATGGTGGTCGTCGCCACCTGGTGGCTGTCGTACGAGTACGTCCGAGACGCACGCCGCTTCGGCGAGGCGGGCCACCAGGGGGCTGCGCTCGGACGCGGTGCATTCCAGGTGCTCGCCCTCACCGGCGCCTACCTGGACGGCGACGCCCGGGTGCTCTTCGAACGGCTGGCCCGCGAGTACCTGCGGCCCTGATCAGCGGACGAAGCCCATGGGCTTGCTGAACTTCACGTCGGGCTTGGCCCGATGCTCGCGCTCGAGCTGCTCGATGAAGGCCTCGGGGTCGGCGTCCTCGCCGAGCAGCGCGCCCTGGCGCTTGACCACCGCGAAATCGCCCGGCGCCAGCAGCTCGAGGCGTGCGAGACGCTCGGCGAGCTCGGCGGGGACCGCCCCGGCGGCGCCGGCGTCGAGCGCATCCGCCTCGGTCACGCCTTCGGGCGGCAGCCAGCCGAGCGCCTCGACCGCGAACATCCGCAGCCGCTGGGCGGCGGTCAGCGGCAGGAAGCGCAGCTTGAACGCGAAACGGCGCAGCGCCGCCTCGTCGATCCGGTCGAACAGGTTGGTGGTGCAGATGAAGACGCCATCGAAGCGCTCCATGCCCTGCAGCATCTCGTTGACCTCGCTGACCTCGTAGTTGCGCACCGCGAGCTGCCGGTTCTGCAGGAACGAGTCGGCCTCGTCGAGCAGCAGCACCGCCTGCTCGCGGGTCGCGTCGGCGAACATCTTCGCCATCTGCTGCTCGGTCTCGCCGACGTACTTGCTCATCAGGTCCGAGGCGCGCTTGATCATCAGCGGCCGCTCCAGGCTGCGCGCGACATGCTCGCCGAGCGCGGTCTTGCCGGTGCCGGGCAGCCCGTAGAAGCACAGGGTCGCACGGGGCCGGGCCTGCAGCGCGGTGATGATCTTCGCGACCGGATGGCGGGTCTCGACATTGAGCAGCGACAGGTCGTAGCGAGTCGGCGACGCGCGGAACTCGGGCTCGTCGTCGGCCCGCCCGAGCGCGCGGTCGGCGCGTTCGAGCTGGCGCTCGATCAGCGCCTCCACGGGGTCGCCGACCACGTCGCGGGTCAGCCGCGCGAAGCGCGCCGCCGACTGGATCTGCGCGGGCGTGACCTGCTTGCGCGCGGCGATCTTCGCGACGAACGCATCCGACACGCCGAGCTCGGCGAGGTGCCGGCGCGCGATCGTCTCGCGCACGCGCTGCGGCGGATTGGCGAGCTCGAGGTGGAACTGGAAGCGGCGGCGGTAGGCCGGATCGATCTGGCCGATCGAGTTCGACACCCAGATCGTCGGCACCGGGTTCTGCTCGAGCGTCTGGTTGACCCAGGCCTTGCCGTTGACCGCGGCGCCGCGGGCCTCCTCGGCGCCGAACAGGTTCAGCACCGGCTCGCTGATCGGCGGGAACACGTCCTCGACCTCGTCGAACAGCAGCGCGGCGCCCGCCCGGCCCTTGAGGAACGCCTGCGAGACCTGCAGCGAGCGGTAGCGCTCCTTGCCCGAGAGGCTGTTGCCGTCGCGATCGAGGCAGTCGACCTCGTAGAGCTCGCAGCCCGCCGACTGGGCGATCAGCCGTGCGAACTCGGTCTTGCCGGTCCCGGGCGGCCCGTAGAGCAGCACGTTGACGCCCTTCTCCCGGCCGCGGATCGCTGCCTGCAGCAGCGCCACCAGGTAGCGCGCGTCGTCGCCGACATGCGGGAAATCGTCGATCGTGAGGGCCGAGGGGCTGGCCGGCCGCGTGAACGCGGCCATCATCTCGCCCTCGGTCGCGTACTCGGCGGTGAGCACCGCCAGCAGCTTGTCGGAGACGCGCATCAGGTCGCCGAGGTCGGTGATGGAATGCTCGGCGATCGGCGTCTCGACCAGGCCGAGCGACTCGAGCCGCCCGCCCGCGCGCAGGGCCGCGGCGGCCTCGCCGGCCTGCACGCCGAGCACCTGCGCGAGCATGCCGTAGGCCTCCTGCGCGCTCGCGGCCTTGCAGTCGACCAGCACCGGGCGCAGGTCGCGCTGGTAGC
>JAIYAG010000375.1 GCA_027489195.1 Burkholderiales bacterium
CGACGCGCCGAGCGACAGGATCTCGACGTTGAGCGTGTCCTTCGCATCCTTGATCACCTGCTGACCGATCGGCCCGTACATCACGCGCTTGACGTGCTCGAAGTCGTTGAACAGGAACGGCATCGAGATGAAGCCGAACTGCGGCTGCCAGTTGGCGAGCGTGCCGAGGTCGGTCCAGGCGAGGTCGAGCGTGCCGAGCTGGATCGCCTCGGCCGAGGTCCGCAGGTTGAACAGCTGCGAGGCCGGCTTGATGTCGATCGTGACCTGCCCGTTGGTGCCCTTGGCGACGCGGTCGGCGAAGCGCTCGGCCGCGGCATGGCCGATGTGGTTCGTCGGCAGGTGGTGCGAGAACACGAGCTTGATCGGCTGCGCCTGGGCGCGGCCGATCATCGGGACGGCGGCGAGGCCGGCGGCCCCGGCGAGCACGTTGCGGCGGGTGATCCCCATGTCTGTCTCCTCGGTGCGGCGCTCGGTGGTCGCCGTCGTTGCGTTCGGAAGCGGCACCGCCTTGGAACCGGGTCGCGAAGGACCCGCCCCGGCAGCGCTCCGCCGCAGTCTCCCCCGATCCGCCCCGGTCCGCAAAGTTGTTCGCTATCGAACAACGAGGTTGTCGCAGGTGGAACGTTCCGGATTCCCGGGCAGGGCGCCCGAAGGGTCCGCTCAGCGCTCCTCGGGCGGCAGCCAGTACGGGTCGCGGACCCGGCGGCCGACGGTGCGCGCGGCCGACAGCAGCTCGGCGACCGCGCGCCGGTGGCGCGGCCGGGTCATGTCGCGCTGCATCCAGCTCAGCGCGATGCCGATCGTGCGGCCCTGCGGTGCGCCGATGGCCACCGCGGCCGCACCGATGCCGCGGTCGGCGCTGTCGACCAGCTCGGTCCAGCCCCGCTCGCGCGCCTCGGCCAGCTCGCGCAGCAGCGCCGCGCGGGTGATCGACACCGACAAGGGCCGGTGCACCAGGCGCTCGGGCAGCAGCGCGAGCAGCTGCTGCGAGTCGAGCCGCATCAGCAGCGCCTTGCCGATCGCGGTGACGAAGGCTGGCAGCCGCGTCCCCTCGGAGATGACGTAGCGCACCGGCACCGGGCTCTCCCGGACCCGCACGATGATCGTCTCCAGCCCGTCGAGGTAGGCGAGGTAGCCGGTGACGGGATGGCGGGCGACCAGGTCGCGCATCGCGTCGTCGGCCATCTCGGTGACCGCATCGCCGGCCCGGTACATCCGGCCGAGCCGCTGCAGCTCGAAGCCGGCCTCGAAGCCGGCATGGCGCGCGCCGCGCTCGAGGAAGCCGTGACGGTCGAGCGTCGACAGCAGCCGCGAGGCCGAACTCTTGGGGATCGACAGCGCTTCGGCCACCTCCGAGACCCGCAGACGGGGCCGATCGGGCGACATCAGCGCGAGCGCGCGCAGGCCCTTCTCGAGCGAGCTCATCGGCGGCAGCCGGCGCGGCGCGGCCTCGGGCAGGACGCTCTGGACAGGGCAGCGAGTTCCATCAGGCGCAACTCGGTTGTTCGATATCGAACAACATTGTCGGCCTTCGCGGGACGGGTTACAACTCGCCCCACGGTGCGGCTCGCCGGGCGATGCGGGCAGCCACGAACAAGAACGAGCACCATGGAGGAGACAGCATGTCGCGCATCACGCAAGTGAGGGTCGTCCCGTTCACCTTCGAGGTCGCCGACCTCGGACTCGGCGCACATGCCGCGATGGGCGTGAGCAACCTGCAGTACCAGAAGGGCGCGTCGCTGAAGGTCATGCGCTACGCGGTGCGGGTGCGCACCGACGACGGGCTGACCGGCGAGTACGTCACCCACTGGGTCGGCACGTACAGCGCGCTCGGCCAGACGAACATGATCGCGCCCCACCTGCTCGGGCGCGACCCCGAGCACCGCGAGGCGATCTACGACGACCTCAAGCGCGAGCTGCGCGCGTACGACGGCATGGGCCACGGTCCGCTCGACATCGCGCTCTGGGACCTGGTCGGCCGCAAGTACGGCATGTCGGTGGCGACGATGCTCGGCGCCTACAAGGACCGGCTGCCGGTCTACGCGAGCACCCACCACGGCCAGGACGATCCGGGCGGCCTGGATTCGCCGGAGGCCTTCGGCGAGTACGCGGCGGCCTGCGCGGACCGGGGCTTCGCGGGCTTCAAGATCCACGGCTGGCACGACGGCGACGTGCGGCGCGAGGCGGCGACGCTGCGCGCGGTGCGGCGCGCAGTCGGCGACCGCATCCACGTGATGTACGACCCGGGCTGCCAGATCCGCACCCACCTCGAGGCGCTGCGCCTCGGCCATGTCTGCGACGAGATCGACGCGCTCTGGTACGAGGACCCGTACCGCGACTCGGGCGTCTCGATGACCGGCTCGCAGATCATCCGTCAGAAGATCAAGACCCCGCTGATGGTCACCGAGCACGCGCGCGGCCCCGAGCGCAAGGCCGCCTATGCGATCGCCGGCGCCTGCGACCTGTTCCACATCGACCCCGAGTACGACCTCGGCATCACCGGCGCGATGAAGTGCGCGCACATCGCCGAGGGCCTGGGCATCGACGTGCAGGTGCACGCGCCCGGCCCCGCGCACCGTGCCTGCGTCGCCGCGATCCGGAACACCCACCTGTACGAGCTGGCGCTGGTCGGCCCGGGCATGCCGAACCTGATCCCGCCGGTCTACGCCTGCGGCTACAGCGACCAGGAATCCGCGCTCGGCGACGACGGCCGCGTGCCGGTGCCCGCGGGCCCGGGCCTGGGCGTGACCTACGACTGGGACTTCATCGAGCGCCACGCGTTCGACGCCAAGACCTACACCCTGTGACGGAGCCGAGACCATGAGCCGGATCACCCGCGTCGAAGTCCACGAGTTCGACTTCGAGGCCGCCAACCTGGCGCGCGACGGCGTCGCGCAGACCATCACCTTCAAGCGCGGCAGCGCGATCCGCGTCGCCAAGTTCGCGGTCGTCATCCACACCGCCGACGGCGGCCGCGGCGAGTACGTCGCGCAGTGGGTGGCGACGAAGTCCTCGCTCGGTCAGGCGCTGATGCTGTGCCCGAGGATCGTGGGCAAGGACGCGCGCGAGCGGATCGCGATCTACGAGGACTTGAAGCGCGACATCCGCCAGTTCGACCACATGGGCCACGGCCCGATCGACATCGCGCTGTGGGACTGGGCGGGCCGGCACTACGGCGCATCGATCGCCGAGCTGCTCGGCGGCTACCGCAAGCGCCTGCCCGCCTATGCGAGCACCTACCACGCCGACCGCGCCGGCGGCCTCGACAGCAAGGAGGCCTTCGTCGCCTTCGCCGAGCACTGCCACGGCCTGGGCTACCGCGCCTTCAAGGTCCACGGCTGGAACGACGGCAACGCGCGCGAGGAGGCCGAGAACGTGGTGCACCTCGCCAAGCACGTCGGCTCGCGGATGACGCTGATGCTCGACCCGGCCTGCGAGCTTCGCACCTTCGCCGACGCGCTGTACGTCGGGCGCGCCTGCGACGACGCCGGCTACTTCTGGTACGAGGACCCGTACCGCGACGGCGGCACCTCGGCGTTCGCGCACAAGCGTCTGCGCGAGATGATCAGGACGCCGCTGCTGATGACCGAGCACGTGCGCGGCGTCGAGCCCAAGGCCGACTTCGTGCTGGCCGGCGGCACCGACTTCGTGCGGGTCGACCCGGAGTACGACATGGGCATCACCGGCTCGCTGAAGATCGCGCACATGGCCGAGTCGCTCGGCCTCGACTGCGAGATCCACGCCAGCGGCCCGGCGCACCGGCACCTGATGTCCGCGATGCGCAACAGCAACTACTACGAGGTCGCGCTGGTCGGTCCGGACTGCCCGAACGCGGTGGCACCGGTCTACGCCTGCGGCTACAGCGACCAGCTCGACTGCGTCGCCGCCGACGGCACGGTCGACGTGCCCGAGGGGCCCGGGCTGGGCGTGACCTACGACTGGGATTTCATCTCGAAGCACCGCACGGCGCTCCACGTCTTCGAGTGATCCATACTCGCGGCGCGACAGCACACCCCCAACGAGGAGGAGACCCCCGATGAAGACCCTGACACCCCTGGCCCCGCTTGTGCGTCTTGCCGCGGCCGCCGTGCTCGCGGCCGCCGCCTTCGGCGCGTCCGCGCAGACCACGCTGCGCTTCGGCCACGCCAACAACCCCGGCGAGGTCGCCTTCGACCTCTACCAGGAGTTCGCCGACAACGTCACCAAGAAGTCGAACGGCCAGCTCGTCATCCGCGTCTTCCCGTCCGAGCAGCTCGGCAAGGAAGTCGACCTGCTGCAGCAGCTCAAGTCCGGCGCGCTCGACATCTCCACGCCGTCGATGCCGACGATGAACACCCTGGTGCCGGCCTTCGAGATGCCCAGCGCCCCGTTCCTGTGGCGCGACTGGAAGGAGGCCGAGACCATCATCACCGGCCCGGCCCTGCAGCCGCTGTGGGACGAGCTGCGCGACAAGC